>CAZRRW010000011.1:9414-21361 GCA_964602505.1 uncultured Burkholderiaceae bacterium | reverse complement strand
GGATTTGAGTTTCATGGCAGGTACCAGGATTTTTTGAAACTTCACATTCTGCAAGAACCACGCCACGCGACCAGCGGGCTAACCCCGCCTATCATCAGCGCATGCGCCTGACGCCCAAGCAACGCCAAATCATCCGCGAGGCGGGCTTGCGCCACTTCGGGGTGGTGCCGCTGGTGTTTGGATCGCGCCTAGACGACCGCGCACGGGGCGGTGATATTGACCTGTACATCCCGAAACCGCTGCCTGCCGCCCAGGCCCTGGCATTGGAAACCGCGCTTTGGGCGGAGCTGCAACAACGCTTGGGCGAGCAAAAGATTGACCTAGTGGTTGCCCGCGAGGGCTCACTCAGAACCATTGACCACGTAGCCCTGCAACAGGGAGTAGAAGCGTGAGCCTACCGTTGGCAGACAGTTTGGCGGCCTGCTCAGTCCACTTGGCGGCGCTGGAGTCAGCCTTGGTCGAGGTGCCTATTCCGCTCACAGCTGCCGCGCTTGACGCCGCCAGCCCCGGCCTCATAAGAACGCTTGACCAAGCGGTGCTGCGCTATTTGAAGTTACAAGACACCCTCGGTGAGCAGGTGCTGCGCAGCTTTGCAATTGGCGTATTGGCAGAGCCGCTTGAGGGGCGGCCGTTGCTGGACGTGGTGAATCGGCTTGAAGCGCTTGGTTTTCTGACGACTAGCGAGTGGGTCGCCTCACGCGCGCTGCGTAACCAGCTCACACATGATTACCCTAACGACCGAGAGCGCCAAGCTGAGGTGTTAAACCATTTGCCAGGGATGACGGCGTTTTTAGCCAAACTACTCACCGCCATTCGGCAGCAATCACAGTAGCTCGATGTTCCCGTACCACGCCTTGGTGGTGACGCCCAACGAGTTGCCATCGGTGATGATGCCCACCCCGATCAGGCGGCCAGCCGCCTCCCCAAAGGCGCGCTGGTAGTCTGCCTGGATGTTTCGCTCATAGCTCAACCAACGCCCCAGATTCCTGGGCCCCGACTCCACCACGATCTTCTGAAGACGGTCGCTGCGGTTGCCGCGCAGCACGGTCTCGGCGGGAACCTTGTTCTCCCACACGTACTGGATGGTTGCAAACGGCGGGCGCTCGTTGGTCAGGGTCTCTGCCAGATCAAACAGCATGCGGTTGCGCATACTCAGGCGGCTGTGGTCGCCGTCAAAGGCCAGGAACACGCGGACCGGCGAGTCGTCAGACTCGGTGTCGGTCAGGTCGGCGTCCTTGATGAGTTCATCTACCACCCAGCTGAAGCGCAGCGTGGTGAAGGTGCCAGCGTCGCGAGCCTTGCGGTACTGAAGGCTGGAGATGGATCGCTCCGCAGTGGCGGCCACACAAGGGCGCCCAAGTTTCTGAGAGACCTCGTAGCGCGTCTGGCGCTGGCCTGGCACCGTGAAGTTCTGCCAGCCGGAATTCGGCCGGTCAAACTGGATGATCGGCGGCAGCGGCCTGCTTGGTGGATCAACAGGCAGATTGGATGGGGACGTCACCACCACAGGGGGGCGCATACCTGGCCCCGGGGAAGCACAGCCCGTCAGCGCAGCAGCGAGCCCGGCGCCCGCAGGAACACACAGCCATGACACCAGCCATTGGCGGCGCGCAGACAAACCCTCCGCACGCACGGCGCTCAACTCGAACCCGGGCTGCTTATCCATCCGTTGAGGCGAATGAGGCCATGGCGCAGACATAAGTTGCCTTTTGTAGCAAATCTGGATGATGCTTTCGAAGCCCACCCCAAAAAAAAGCCGCCCCGAAGGGCGGCTTTTGAGTCGCAGGTCGTGCGAACCTCAAGCGGGCAATGCCCGCCAGAGATCAGAACGAGTGGCGAACGCCGAAGTCGTAGCCGCTGGCGCGACGGCCACCGCCGGTGGCGTTGACGACCACACCGTTGGTGAAGGTCGAACCACCCACCGTGCCGTTGGCGTTGGTGCCGCCGGTGTTGTTGATGGTGGCGTAGGTGGCGTACAGAGCGGTGCGACGGCTCAGGTTGTGCACGTAGCCCAGGGCCCACTGCGAAGCGGTGCCCAGGCCGACGATGCCGCTGATGCGCGAGTTGATGTACGACGCACGGATGTTGCCCGCGCCGACCGGCACGTTCACACCCAGCAACCAGTCACGCTGCTGCACAGCACCGGTGAAGTTGCCGACCGTCACGACGTTGGCGTTGGCGGTGGTGTTGAAACGGGTGGTGTTGTACTGCGCCATGACCGTGGCCACGCCGAAGTTGTACGAACCGCCCAGGTTGTTGACGGTGTAGTCACCAAAGGTGCCCCAGCCGGTACCAGAGGCCAGCGGGTTGTTGGCAGCGACGCTGCCGTTGAAGGCGACGGCGTTGTTCAGGCCGTTGCCCACAGCGGTGATGGCGGTAGCGGCAGCGTTGCCGGCGCCAGTGGCGTAGCTGGTCCTTTGGTGAGCGTAAGCCACGCTCAGGGGGCCAGCCGCGTAGCCGATGCGCAGGCCCAGCATGTTGCCGTTGTTCCTGGTGTTGATGTTGTTGGCAGCAGCCTGGGCGTTGGCACCCGTGGCGTTGCTGTTGTTCTCACCCATGGCGTAGGCCACAGTGACCTGGAAGCCGTTGAAGTCGGGCGAGAAGTACTGAATCATGTTCGAGGCACGAACCGCGGTGGCAGAACCGAGGTTGCCGGCCACGTTGCCGATCATGTTGTTGGCAGCGCCAGCACTCGTGGAGCCACCAAACGGATCAAAGCCGGTGTGGTTGCGGAAGGTGGGCACCAAGTCACGGCCCAGACGCACTTCACCCCAGCTGCCGGCCAGCGCGACGGTCGAGCGGCGGTTGAAGGTAAAGCCCGAACCAGCAGCGGTCAGCGTCTGGTTGTTGTTCTGGGTTGCAGCACCGAAGCCGCTGTCAGCAGCCACGTCGCCTTCAAACCAGAACTCGGCACGCATGCCGCCGCCCAGGTCTTCCGTACCGCGGAAACCAATGGCCGACGAGTTCAGGCCCGACGAGCCTAGGCGCAGCTGCGAGCCGCCGCCCGAAGCCGAACGCTGTTGAACAGCCACGTCAGCATTACCGAACAGGGTGACCGACGACTGAGCCATCGCGGGAGCTGCGAAAGCGCCAGCCACTGCGAGAGCGAGAAGCGATTTTTTCATTTAGAAAATCTCCAAAAAGTTAAGACCAAACCCAGAGCCCTGACCAAAGCTGAAACTCAAACCAGAGCCTTGGGACTGGGAGACAACTCTCGCCTTGGTTTGCCATCGCTGGCGGGCCGCCCCGAGAAGTTGAAGTGATTTTGTCGCAGGGCGTCTGGGACAACCAAGCGGCGGCTTCGGTTTGTTGCAAGTTTGCAACCTTGTTGTTGCCTGGAGCCAACAACCAGCCGCTCTCGTTTTGATAGACATTCGTGCGCATATTTATGTTTTTATGTAAACTACATATTCCTATCAGCTTGGGTTGTGCAACCCTACCCAGACACCGCCGAACCATTCCCACACGCCCTAACCGACCATGCGTACGACAATTGACTTGCCCGACGAGACGTTTCGCCATCTCAAGGCTAGCGCTGCTCTGCAAGGCGTGGCTCTCAAAACACTGCTTCAGCGATTGTTGGACGATGGGCTCGCCCGCCAGGGGCAAGCTGACAGTGCTGCCCAGTCGACAGGGCGCAGCGCTTTGCCACGCTTGGCGCTGTCCGCTGCTGACGAAAAAAAGTCCGCACGCACCTTGAGTCAGCTTGAGCAACGAGGCGCGTTGTCAAATGCAGGCTTGCTAGAAGCTCTAGAGCAGGCTGACCGTGGCTGACGCAGCAAGCACTCTGGGTGATTTGCCCGACGTGAACGTTTGGCTGGCGCTGGCCTTGCCCACTCACGTGCACCACGCCGCAGCGGCCCGCTGGTGGCACAGCGCAGCGGCCCAAAAGGTGGCGTTTTGCAGGGTTACCGCGTTGGGCTTGTTGCGCCTGCTGTGCCAGCCCAAAGTGACAGGGCTCGATTGGCTAACGCCTGCCAGGGCTTGCGAGCAGTACCAGCAATTTCGAACCCTACCTGAAGTGAGTTTTGCGCAAGAGCCACTCACCTGCGAAGCCGCCTTCATGCGCTTGGCAAATCACGGCAGCTTGCCCGCGCGCTTGTTGACCGATGCTTACCTCGCCGCATTCGCCCAAAGCTCCAAGTTGCGATTGGTCAGCTTTGACAGCGACTTTGCGCGTTTTGAGCAGCTGAATTGGTTGAATTTGTCAGCACCGCGGCCTTAAATCGCCCATTACCTTTTGCCAACACTCCACTTCCACGCGCCACCGCTCATGAGCCCGCTCACGCCCACCACACGACGTATTAGCCGAGTTGACCAACTGATCACTGCCGCTGATGCCACCCTGCGCACCCTGTTTGCCCCGCCACTGGCCCAACGAGCCACACCACAAAGCCCCGCCCAGCGCACCACCCCCCAGCAAGCGGCAGCCGCTAGCGAGCCACCCGAGGCAGAGCGGGCCTTGTCCGGCGCCTTGATGCGGGTGAACCATGTGGGCGAGGTCTGTGCCCAGGCGCTCTACACCGCGCAAGCCTTGGTGACGAAGGACCCTGCCGTGGCCCGGCAGCTTCGCACAGCCGCACAGGAGGAAACCGACCACCTCGCCTGGACCAAGCAGCGCTTGAACGAGCTGGGTGCCCGGGAAAGCCTGCTTAACCCGCTGTGGTACGCCGGGGCCTTTGCCTTGGGCCTCGCCGCCGGGCGGGCCGGGGGCGACAAGGCGAGCCTGGCCTTCGTGGTGGAAACCGAGCGTCAAGTGGAGGCCCATCTGGATTCTCACCTCGACCGCCTGCCAGCGGACGACCTGGCGTCCCGCGCCATCGTCAAGGCCATGCGCGACGACGAAGCGCGCCATGCGGCAGAAGCTCAGCGCGCAGGGGCAGTGGACCTGCCCACCCCCGTGAAACTGGCCATGAAGGCCGCTGCCAAGGTGATGACCACCGTGGCTCACCGGGTCTAAAACCGAGCCGCCGGGGCTAGACCTCGATCAACTCAAATCCAGTTGTGATTTCGGCCGTCTTGCCGAGCATGATGGAGGCCGAGCAGTACTTCTCATGGGACAGCTTGATCGCCCGCTCCACCACATCGGGCTTCAAGCTGCGGCCACTCACCACAAACTGCATGTGGATCTTGGTGAACACCTTGGGGTCCGAGGCGGCCCGCTCCGAACTCACCTTGACCTGACAGCCGCGCACGTCGTGGCGGCCCCGCTTGAGGATGAGCACCACATCGTAGGCGGTGCAGGCACCTGTGCCAGCAAGCACGGTCTCCATCGGGCGCGGCGCCAGGTTTCGCCCGCCGCCGTCGGGTGCGCCGTCCATGGTGAGCAGATGGCCACTGCCGGTTTCAGCGCTGAAGGCCATGCCACTGTCGGCCAGCCAGTTGATGGTGCATTCCATGGGGTATCGCGGTTCAGTTCAGTGCGCGGTTGGGGTGGCCTGCCTTACTTTGGTGCATCGCAACAGCAGCCGTCTGCTTGATACGACACAAGCCGCTGCGAGCCACAAAAAGCCGAGAAAAAACTCTAAAGTGTTTTCTATTGCGTTGCAGCAATCTAGGGTTAGTCCTATACTGAATTCGTGTCTTTGAAGTGGCTGAGTGCAGCCGCTGAATAGCGTTGATTGTCTCCTCCACCCCTTCAAAGGTGGTTCAAGCCCAAGGCCGCAAGGCTTTGGGCTTTTTTTTCGCAGCCATTTGCCGCCAGGGGGCAGCATGGCGCCAGCGACAATACGGCGGTTTGCAGCAACGAACCTGTCGTTTCAGATGAATTTGGGTTTGCAGCGATGGGTGGATCGCTGGGTTGGCGTGCCTCTGTGCGCGGGCATCTCCGCATTGGAAGCTCTGCGTCAAGGCCTGGGGCTGGCCCCGCGGGCACCACACCCCCCCCGGGGCATCGTGGTGATTCTGCTGTCCGAAATGGGCAGTCTGGTGCTGGCACACGAGATGTTCACCCGGTTGCATCAGCGCCACCCCGGCACACCGGTGCACGTGATGCTGTTCGGCAAGAACCGGGAGATCCTCGACCTGATGGGTCTGGTGCCACCCAGCCAGGTGCACTGCGTCAACGACAAGTCGCTCACGGGCCTCGTGGGCAGCCTGCTGCGCTGCCTGCTGGCGCTACGCCGCGCCGGAGTGGATGTAGCCATCGACTGCGAGCTGTTTTCACGCATCTCCAGCCTGCTGGCCTGGGCCAGCGGGGCGCGCTTGAGGGTGGGCTTTCACCGCCACACCCAGGAGGGCCTGTTCCGCGGTTCGCGGCACATGATCAACCGCCCGGTCCCATACAACCCCTATCAGCACATTGGCGTGCAGTTTCAGGGCCTGGTGCGTGCCATCGATGCCACCGCCCACCCGCTCACCAAACTCGTCGCACCCGCTGTGGTGGCAGCCAGCACACCCAAGCCGCCACCCCTGGTGGTGCTGGACGATGTCGACCTCCCGGCCATACGGGCGCGCCTGCAACAGGACTTTCCAGTCACCACGACCAAGCCGCTGGTTCTCGTCTACCCCGGCGGCGGCATCCTGCCCATCCGCGCTTGGCCGCTGGACCATTACGAAGCCCTGTGCAAGGCACTGATCGCAGACGGCTGCGTGGTGGGTGTGATCGGCCTGCGCGACGACGCGCCCCTGGCGCAAGAGCTCATGCGCCGTTGCAACGCGGGCACCGCAGACTGTCTGGACTTCACCGGCTACACGCGTTCCATCCGTGAGTTGCTGGCCTTGTTCCACGTGGCGCGGCTGCTGGTGACCAACGATGGGGGCCCCGGCCAGTTCGCCGCGCTCACCCCCATCCAGACCTTGATGCTCTTTGGGCCGGAAACCCCAGCGCTGTACGGGCCCATCAGCCCGCGCAACCACAACTTCTATTCGCAGTGGCCCTGTTCGCCGTGTCTGACTGCCTACAACCACCGCAACTCGTTTTGCGACGGCGACAACCAGTGCTTGAAAGTCATTGCGCCCGAGCAGGTGATCGCCAAGGCCCGGGAATGCCTGGCCCCTCCCAAGCCCAGTGAGGCCGCGTGATGCCACCTGCCGCGCCACGCCCTGCCCCTGTCTGGCTGCAGCGCCTGTTGGCGGTGCGTTTCATCCGTTTCGGGCTTGTGGGCGGAGGTGGCACGGTGGTCAACTCGGCCGTGCTGTGGCTGGCCCAGGAACACCTGTTGGCCGGCATTCAGCCGCCTTCGTGGCGCCTGAACTTCTCTCAGGCGCTGGCGATCTTCGTGGCCACAGTGCACAACTTTGCATGGAACCGGGTCTTCACCTGGGGCGACCGCAACGCCCATGATGAGCGGCATGTGCTGTGGCTGTTTGGCCAATACACCGCCTCCGCTGGTGGGGCGATTGCGATTCAGTTTTTGGTGACCAAGTTCTTGGCTGGGCACATGCATTACCTGTTGGCCAACCTCGTGGCCATTGCGGCGTCCAGCGTGTTCAACTTTCTGGCCAACGACTGGTGGACCTTCCGCCAGCGCCGGGTGGCAGGCTCCAGCCCCGTGGCCGAAGGCCAGCGGAGTGGCCCCGCAAGAGAGGATGGCCGTGGCTGAGTTCAGCCCCTCGCGCAACGACTGGCGCTGGCCGGCCTGGGTGTGGGCCGTGCTGCTGCTGCTGGCCATGGGGGGCTACTTCATCGGCCTGGATGGTCAGCACATTCCCAAGAACGGCGACGAGTTCGTCTACGCGCACATCGCCCGGCTCACCGCCCTGTCTGGCGAATGGCTGCCCCTGCAAAGCAGTTTTGAGCACATGCGCAACACCAAGCCGCCGCCGTTGTTTTGGCAGGCCATGGTGGCCGGTGACTGGTACCAGAACGATGGCGCGCAATGGACCCTGTGGAACCTGCGGTTGCCAGGCGTGCTGTACACCCTGGCCACCGCGCTGGTGGCCGGGGCCGTTGCCTGGCGTTTGGCTGACCCAGCCTTGCAACACAACGAGGCTTGGATGGGCACAGCCTCGGTGCATGGCGGCGGGTCCTCCTTCTTCTCGGGCCTGTCGCGGCCAAGCCGAGCCCCGCAACGGTTTGCCATCGGGGCTCTGGCAGCCCTGCTGTTTCTGGCGTTCTTCAGCACTTACCGCAACGGCCGACCCTACCTCACCAGCGGGCCTGAGACGTTTTGGCTGTTCCTGCCCTTTGCTGCCATCGCCTGGAGCCCGCAAGCGGCCCTGCGCTCGAACTGGCTGTTCCCGGTGCTCTCGGGCGTGGCAGTGGGCCTGGGCTGTCTCTACAAATCCTTCGCCTTGGTGGCCCCGGTGGCGCTCGCTGTCGGTGTGTGCCACTTGCTGCTGACGCGCTGGCGTTGGAGCCTCGGTCATTTGGCCGCAGCCGCGTGGCGGGTGGGTTTGATGAGTGTGGTGGCGCTCGGCTTGTTCGGCTTGTGGTTCGTGGTGGATCCTCAACCCGGCGAAGTGTGGCGCGAGTTCGTGGTGGGCGAGAACGCGGGCAAGTTCAAGTCGGCAGAGGGGTTTTGGGCTCGGTTCTTGTCGGGGCCCAACTCCATCTGGATGATGCTCATCAACTACCCGCTCAACGCAGGTTTGTTGTTGTTTGTGGCCTTCGGACTGTTTTGGACAGTGTTGCGGGGTCAGCGAGGCCAGTTAGGTGAGGCTGGGGTCGAAGCCGCTCACGGCCAACGCGCCCTCTGGGTCTGGCTCATCGTGTTGTGGGTGGTGTTCACCTTGCCCAGCCAACGGTCAGCGCGGTATTTGTTGCCCGCCATGCCGGCACTGGCGGTGTTGATGGCGCTGTACTGGGACCGCATTCCACGCGGCTGGTTCCGCGCAAGCCTGCTACTGGCCCTTGGTGCCGTCGCTGTGACGGCGCTGATTGCCTGCGGGGCTGTCCAGGCCACGGGCGACCCAGCGCTGTACAGCCCGTGGTTCTGGGCTGGGCTGCTAGCTATTGCCTTGGCAGCCGCCGTTGGCATCGTTTTCAAGCGGTTCACCCGCCCCGTCACGGCCTTGATGAGCGCAGCCTTACTCGCCGCGTTTGCCCTCTTGGTGCTGCCGTTTGATGGGCCGCTGTCGCGGTTTGACGCCGCCACGCTGGCCAAACTGCAAGGCCAAACGGTGGCGGTGCCCAGCAATTTCAATGGCCAGTTCGAGCGCTACGAGTTCTTGATTCGCGGCGCGAAGATCAAGGACTATTTCGCCGAGCAACCCACCGAGTTCAAGGATCTGGCACCTCTGCTGCAGCAGCACCGCTACGTGCTGCTGCAGCGCAGATTGGGCACGCCGCGTGAGCAGGTGTGCCTCGGCGTACCAGGCTGCCGCATCGTGGCCGAACGATGGGACATTCGAAGCCGCCACACCCGCGCTGAGACGGTACGCAACGCCCTGCAGCAACCTGGCGAGTTCTGGTTTGCCAAGGAGTACCTGCTTGAGCGCACGCCATGACTCGCCGCCAGGCCGCGGTGGCCTGTCCGGGCTGGCCCTGACGCTGTGCCTCGCGCTGTCGGTCGGCTGGGAGGCCCTGCGGGCGCCAGCCACCCCGGCAGCGGGCTTTCAGTGGGCCAGCCCGTCTGCGCCACTGCAGTTGCAGGCCCGGGGCGCCGCCTTGGACTTGCCCATGCCAGCCGGGGTTCCTGCGGCGCATGCCAGCAGCCTGCTCAGCCTGCATGAGACGGGCGGGGACCTGCTGGCCGCCTGGTTTGCAGGCACCCGGGAGAGCGGCGCTGACGTGCAGATCTGGATGGCCCGCTATGACGCGGCCACCTCACGCTGGCAGGAACCGCAGGCCGTGCTGAACCGGCACAGCCTCAGTGCACAGCACTTGGGTTTCGGCATCCGCCGGCTCGGCAACCCAGTGCTGTGGCAGGACAACGCAGGACGGATCCACGTGTTTGTGGTGGCGACAGGCCTGGGGGGTTGGGCGGCCTCCCGGGTGCTGCACGCAACGCTGCGCTGGGCAGACGGGCGGCATCAAGTGGCCACGGCCCAGGTGTTGCCCCTGTCGCCGCTTTGGAACATCTCCACCCTCGTGCGTACCAACCCGGTCGCCATGGCCGATGGCGGCGCCTTGCTGCCCCTGTACTTTGAGCTCGGGCTGAAGTACCCCATGGCCCTTCGGCTTGATCCCCAGGGCCGCTGGGTGGAGGCGGTGCGCATCTCCAGCCAACGCGGCGGTCTTCAGCCGGCCATCGTGCCCACCTCGGCCACCCAGGGCCTGGCCCTGATGCGTGACTTCAGCGCCCAAGCGGTGCGGGCGGCACGTACCGAGGACGGTGGCCACACCTGGGCCGACCTCCCGGCTGCCCAGGTGCCCAACAGCAATTCGTCGGTGGCTGCACTGCGGCTACCCGACGGCAGTCTGGTGATGGCAGCCAACCCGCTCGCCCAGGGGCGGCACGAGTTGGCCCTGCTGAGGTCCCATGACGGCGAGCACTGGCAACCCGTGGCCATGCTCGAGCAGGCCCCGGCGGGCGCCGAGTTCTCCTACCCGGCCCTGAGCCTGAGCCGCGACGGGCGTGCGCTGCACGTGAGCTACACCTGGCAACGCCAGCACATCCGTCACCGGGTGTTTGACCTGACCCAGAGCCCGCCATGACCCAGGTGACCGAGCTCGACGCACTGGGTTTTGGATGGCTTCAGGCCATGGATGGAGCCAGCCTCTTTGGGCTCTGGTTGCGTCTGGGTTGGGGTCTGGTGCTGGGCGCGCTGACCGGGCAGCTTGTGTCCGCTGTGCACCAGTCTGGCGCCGAGTCATCCGCTGCGCGCGCCGGGGCGGGCTGGCCCTGGGCGACTGCCGTGGTGGCCACCCTGGCCACCTGGCTGGCACCCGGGCCGTGGTCAGCCGCCCACTGGCTGGGCCTGGCTTTCTTTGCGCCCAGCGGGCTGCTGGTGGGCCTGAGTGCCGTTGCCGTCTGGCGTCTGTCAGGCCGCGGCCCACGCGCACCCACACGAGCCGCTGCATGGATGCCCATGCCGCCTCTGCTGGCCATGGCAATCGCGGGCGCTGGAGGCCTGTTGTACGCCGCACATCTTACCGCCCTGCCGCTGGACCTTTATGCGATGGGCCATGGCCGATGGGCCCCCCTTTGGGTGATGCTGTCTGCAAGCCTGATCGCACTGGGCCTGTGGTGGCAAGGCCATGGCACAGCCGCGTGGGCAGTGGCCACAGCGCTGCTGCTGCACAGCCTGCTTGGGCTGCCAACGCCCAATGCCTGGGACGCCGTGCTGGATCCCTGGCTCTGGCTGTGGGCCGTGGCGGCCTGTACGCGCCGGGCCGTGCGCCATGTGGCCACAATGCGGGCTCAATCCTGAAGACCATGCCCAAACCCACCCCCGACTACCTGAAGCGCATCCTGACGGCCAAGGTCTACGACGTCGCTCGGGAGACCGAACTCGAACTGGCTCCCAGGCTCAGCCAGCGCATCGGCCACCAGGTGTTGCTCAAGCGGGAAGACCTGCAGCCCGTCTTCAGCTTCAAGCTGCGTGGCGCCTACAACAAGATGGCACATCTGAGTGCCGCCGAGCGCAGGCGCGGCGTCATCTGCGCGAGTGCTGGCAATCACGCCCAGGGCGTCGCGCTGTCGGCTGCCCGGCTGGGCTGCAAGGCGATCATCGTGATGCCGGTGACGACCCCACAGGTCAAGGTAGACGCGGTACGCGCCTTTGGTGGCGACCGGGTGCAGATCAGCCTGCATGGCGACAGCTACTCCGACGCATACGCCCATGCGGTGGCCTTGCAGGAGCGGCACGGCTACACCTTCGTCCACCCCTTCGACGACCCGGATGTCATCGCAGGCCAGGGCACCATCGGCATGGAAATCCTGCGCCAGCATCCGGGCCAGATCGATGCCGTGTTCGTGGCCATTGGCGGCGGTGGGCTGATCTCCGGCGTGGCCAGCTACATCAAGGCAGTTCGCCCGGAGGTGAAGGTCATTGGCGTACAGGCCAGCGACTCGGATGCCATGGCGCAGTCGGTGGCGTCCAGCCGGCGCGTCCGGCTGGA
>CAZRRW010000011.1:0-9398 GCA_964602505.1 uncultured Burkholderiaceae bacterium | reverse complement strand
TGTTCTCCGACGGCACGGCCGTCAAGCTGGTGGGGGCGGAGACCTTCCGTCTGACGAGCCAGCTGGTCGATGAGTTCGTGACCGTCGACACGGACGCGACCTGCGCCGCCATCAAGGACGTGTTCGAGGACACACGCTCGATCCTCGAGCCCGCTGGTGCCATGCCCGTGGCGGCCATCAAGGCCTATGCTGCCCGACATCGCGGCAAGGGCAAGACCTTCGTGGCCATCACCTGTGGCGCGAACATGAACTTCGACCGTCTGCGCTTCGTCGCCGAACGGGCCGAGGTCGGCGAAGAGCGCGAGGCGCTGTTTGCCGTCACCATCCCCGAGGAGCGCGGCTCCTTCCGGAGGTTCTGCGAGCTGCTGGGCTCGCTCAAGGGTGGCCCGCGCAGCGTGACGGAGTTCAACTACCGCATCAGCGATGCCGCGCAGGCCCACATCTTTGTGGGCATCACCACCCAGGGGCGGGGCGAGAGCCGCCAGATCGCTGCGGCCTTCAAGCGAGCCGGCTTTGACGCGCTTGACCTGACCCACGACGACCTTGCCAAGGAGCACCTGCGGCACATGGTGGGCGGGCGCACGCAGCTGGCCGAGGACGAGCGCCTGTTTCGCTTCATCTTCCCCGAGCGGCCGGGCGCACTGATGCGGTTTCTGTCGTCCATGCACCCGGGCTGGAACATCAGCCTCTTCCACTACCGCAACCAGGGTGCTGACTATGGCCGCATCCTGGTGGGCATCCAGGTGCCTGCGGCCGAGCAGAAGGCGTTTCAGGGCTTCCTCAGCGGCCTCGGCTATCCGCATACAGAAGAGACCGACAACCCGGTCTACCGCCTTTTTCTTCGCTGACCCCAACCCCGGCCACGATCGCGATGCGCTTCCAGGCTCCGAAGATCGAATCCACGCGCAACGACCGCTTGCGCGACAAGCTGGTCTACAAGCTCAACCGCAAGACCAAGCCGCTGGGAGCCCTGGGGCAACTGGAGGCCCTGGCGCTCGACCTGTGCCTTATCCAGCTCACCGACATGCCCGCCTTCCGTGCACCTCAGGCGGTGGTGTTCGGTGCCGACCACGGCGTGGCTACCATGGGCGTCTCTGCCTACCCGCAGGCTGTCACCGCGCAGATGATGCGCAACATGCTGGACGGCGGCGCTGCCATCAGCGTGTTCGCACGCCAGCACGGCTTTGCCCTCACGGTGGTCGATGGTGGCGTCATGGAAGACCTGCCAGACCACCCGCAGCTGGTGAAGAAGCGGCTGGCCCTGGGTACTGGCAACTTTGCCGTGGTACCCGCCATGAACGGGCAGCAGGCCTGCAACGCACTCCAGGCAGGCTGTGACGTGATCCGGGCCTTGCCTGGCAACGTGGTGGCCGTCGGAGAGATCGGCATCGGCAACACGTCCTCCGCAGCCCTGGTGGCCGCGCGGATGCTGGACGCCCCGCTGGCCAAGCTGGTGGGGGCAGGCACCGGGCTCGACCAGGAGGGTCTGGCCCGAAAACAGCTCGTGCTCGAGAACGCGCTCGCGCATCACCCAAGGCTGAACGACCCCCTTGGGGTGCTGGCCACCTTTGGCGGGTTTGAGATTGGCATGATGGCTGGCGCCTTTCTGCAGGCTGCCAGCGAACGGCGAGTGATCCTCGTAGACGGTTTCGTCGCCTCAGCAGCGTTGCTGCTGGCTGCGGGCCTGGAGCCGTCGGTGCGGGACTATTGCGTGTTTGCCCACCGCTCCGCCGAGCCTGGGCATCGACTGGTGCTGGATCATTTCAAGGCACTGCCCTTGCTCGACCTTGAGATGCGACTGGGCGAAGGCACCGGCGCGCTGCTGGCGTGGCCCTTGGTCGAGTCGGCGGCGGCCTTCATGCGGGAGATGGCAAGCTTTGAGTCGGCGGGCGTGTCCCGACGCGTCAGGTCCCGCTAGTACACCCCCGCAACTGCCCGCGCATGCGCGACGCCCTCAAGACCTTCCTGGTCGCTGTGCAGTTCTTCACGCGCATCCCAGTAACGGGAGCCTTGGGGCGCTGGGTCGACTACTCGCCCGGCCGGCTCAACCGGGCCGCCGCATGTTTTCCTCTGGTGGGGTTCGTGGTCGGCATCGTCAATGCGCTGGCGGTGGGCTTCGCCGCTGCCCTGCTGCAGCCTCTGGGGGCGTTGGGCTGGGCCCTGGCTGCGCTGATGGGCCTGGCCGTGAGCGTCTGGTTGACGGGTGCCTTCCACGAGGATGGGCTGGCGGACACCTTCGATGCGCTGGGTGGCCACGTGGACCGGACTCAGGCACTGGCCATCATGAAGGACTCCCGGCTGGGCACCTATGGCACGGTGGCGCTGATGCTGGCGCTATCCACCAAGGTGCTCTTGGTCGCCAGCGTACTCAGTCTCGACATCGCCACCGCCCTGAGTGCCGTGGTGGCGGCGCACGGTGCGTCCAGGCTTGGCCCCCTGGTGGTGATGGCACGTCTGCCCTATGTGGGCGACCTGACGGCCAGCAAGGCCAAGCCGCTGGCACAGACGCTCAGCCTGAACGCCGCCCTGTTCGCGGGGGTCTCCACGCTCCTGGGCATCATCGCCTGCGGTTCGATTGCCGCGTGGTGGGTGGGCTCGACACCCTGGACCCAGGTGGGCCTCCACATCCTGGTGCAACTCCTCGGGGCCTCTGCCTTGGGCTTGGCCCTTGCCAGCGCGGGCTGCGTCCGCTGGTTTCGCCAGCGGCTCGGTGGGTTCACTGGCGACTGTCTTGGCGCCACCCAGCAACTGGCCGAGCTGGCCATCTGGATGACCCTGCTGGTGCTGCTGCTGGCAGCCTGAAACGGCGAGTGCCATCACTGTCGCCGGGCCGCGACAGTGCGTCCGGCCAACCGGCGGCATGTGTCTTGCATTGCACAGGTCGTGTCCGCACAATGACACGGCAAGGAGGTCTTGGATGACGCACGACGTTCAGCATTCTTCCCAGCAGCCCAGCCCGTTGCTCGGCATCCCGATTGCCAACATGCGCAACGTGTACCGCTTGTCCGATGTCGAAAAACGCCTTGCCAAGCTGCCCAGCAAAGAGCACGAGTCTCTGCGGGCCACCTATGAACGCATGTTGGAGCGAGGGCCTGAACGCTTCCAGGTGAAGCCCTCGGCGCTGCCGCAGATGGACTCGCTCTACGACGACCTGCCCAACTTCGAGTGCGTGCTCGACGACGTCAAGCGGCAACTGGCGCTGGTCCATGACAGCAGCGACGGCCTGGAGATCACGCCGATGCTGCTGCTGGGAGAGCCTGGCATCGGCAAGACGCACTTCGCCCGCAAGCTGTCCTTGCTGCTCGGAACCGGCATGGGCTTTGTGCCCATGAGCTCGCTGACGGCGGGCTGGATCCTCAGTGGCGCGTCCAGCCAGTGGAAGGGGGCCAAGGCCGGCAAGGTGTTCGAGACCCTGGTCGATGGGGAGTACGCCAACCCAGTGATCGTGATTGACGAGATCGACAAGGCCTCCAGCGACGGCGCGTACGCCCCACTGGGCGCGCTGTACAGCCTGCTTGCACACGACACCGCAGGCGGCTTCACCGACGAGTTTGCCGAGGTGGCCATCGACGCCAGCCAGGTCATCTGGATCGCGACCGCCAACGATGAGCGCAGCATTCCAGAGCCCATCCGCAACCGCATGAATGTCTACGAAGTGCCTTCGCCAGATTTCGACGCCAGTTGCCGGATCGCCAGCAATCTGTATGCGGGCATTCGCAGCGAGCACGACTGGGGCAAACGCTTTGACCCGGAACTGCCGGACAGTGTGCTGGAAGCGCTCTGCAAGTTGTCTCCCCGCGAAATGCGCCGCGCCTTGATGCAGGCGTTCGGCAACGCTCGCCTGGCTGGCCGCGACACCTTGAGCACGCAGGACCTGCCTCAGGCTGGCAAATCGAAGGCCGCCATCGGTTTCGTGCACTGAGCCCGGGCGGCACGGGCCGCCCCCGGCGCGAGCGCCTGCGGCGACAATGCCCACATGGCAGCGTCACTGGCAGGTCAACTGGTCGTCGCGATCTCCTCGCGCGCCCTGTTCGACTTCGAAGAGGAAAACCGGGTGTTCGTCGAGAGCGACGACCGGGCCTACATGCGCCTGCAGTTGCAGCGCTCGGACCAGCCCGCCAAACCGGGCGTGGCCTTCAACCTGGTGCGCAAACTGCTGGCCTTCAACACGGCCGACACCAAACGCGTGGAGGTAGTCATCCTGTCGCGCAATGACCCGGTGTCCGGGCTTCGGGTGATTCATTCGGCCCGTCACTTTGAATTGGGCATCCAGCGCTGCGTGTTCACACGAGGGGAGTCGCCTTTCGGATATCTGCGCCCCTTGAACGCCAACCTGTTCCTCAGTGCCAACGCCGACGATGTGAGGGCCGCACTGGACGCAGGCTACCCAGCCGCCCGGGTGTCTCCCCAGCTCAGGCCTGCGCTCAGCCCCGAGCAACTGGATGCACGCTCAGGCGAGGTACGCATCGCGTTTGACGGCGATGCGGTCATCTTCAGCGACGAGGCCGAACGGGTGTATCAGGACAAAGGCCTGGATGCCTTCCAGAGCCACGAGGTGAGCAAGGCTACCCAGCCACTGCCGGGCGGCCCCTTCAAGCCCCTGCTGGAGGCGCTGCATCGCCTGCAGACCGAAGGGGTCGAGGGCACCGCCCCCATGCGCATCCGCACCGCGCTGGTCACGGCACGCAGTGCCCCCGCCCACGAACGGGCTATCCGCACGCTGATGGCCTGGAACATCGAGGTGGATGAAGCCATGTTCTTGGGTGGTCTGGACAAGGGCGAGTTCTTGCGGGAGTTCGCCGCCGACTTCTTCTTTGACGACCAGGTCAAGCACGTGGAATCTGCAGCGGCCCATGTGCCCTCAGGGCATGTGGATGCCGGCATCGTGAACCTCTCGTAAAGCTCGGTAAAGAAGCCCCTCGAGGTTCAACCCATTCCCCTAGGTCGCGTTGTAGTGGCAGGAGCCAAGGTTTGGCTTCACACCCAACAGGAGCTTCAACATGCAGCAGATTGCCAAGCAAACCCTCCACGGCTTGATCGCCTCGAGCGCATTGGTCTTTTCCATTGGCGCACTGGCCCAGGCGACGCTTGCCACCCCCGCCACCCCTGCAACCCCCGGCATCGGTACGCCGGGTCAGGCGCAGGGCCATGGCGGCCAGGGTCGCCACCATGGGGAGCGCGGCCAACGCGGCGACAAGCTGAAGAAGCTGGACGTCAACGGCGATGGCGCGATTGACAAGGCCGAGGTAGCCAATCACCCACGCCTGTCGCAGCGCTTCGACCAACTCGACGCCAACAAGGACGGCAAACTCACCCGCGACGAGATGCGTGCGGCGCGTGATGCACACAAGGGCCCACACGGCGGCCAACGCACGCCGTCCTGAGAGCCAAGGCACCCAGCACGTGAGCGCTACGATGAACCCGTTGATTCTTCAGACGGGTTCATCGCATGAGCACTTCCTCTTCCGCCGCAGCCCCCAAGGCCGAGCCCAAGGCTGAACCTGGGCCACCAGCTTCGCGCTGGCTGGCCTTGCGCCAGCTCACCGCCAAGGTTTGGCAGCTGTCCCTGCCCTACTTCAACAGCGAAGGGAAGTGGCGTGCGCGGCTGCTGTTCGCCGCCATCGTGTCCCTGACACTGGCGGGCGTTGGCATGTCGGTGCTGGCCAACCAGTGGTATGGCGTCTTCTACAACGCGCTGGAGAACAAGGATGCCCCCGCCTTCTGGCGTTCGATGGGCTGGTTTGTGCCGCTGGCGTTCTTCACCATCGTCATCGCGGTGTACAAGTTCTGGCTCACCCAGCTGCTGCAGCTGCGCTGGCGCACCTGGCTGACCCGCCGATACACCGAGCGCTGGCTCAGCGGCAATGCGCTGTACCGCCTGGAGCTGGAGCGCAACGCCAAGGGCGCCTCGGCGGGCCATGCCAACCTCATCACCGACAACCCAGACCAGCGGATCAGCGAAGACGTCAGTCTGTTCACCAACTACACCCTCAGCCTCACCATGGGGTTGCTGGACGCGGTGGTCACCTTGCTGTCGTTCGTGGGCATCCTGTGGGTGCTGTCTGGAGCCCTGAGCCTCCAGGTGGGCGGATACACCTTGGCCATCGAAGGCTACATGGTCTGGGTGGCGCTGGTGTACGCCCTGGCCGGCAGCTGGCTGACCCATCTGATCGGACGCCCACAGGTGCGCCTGAACTTTGTGAAGCAGCGCTTCGAGGCTGACTTTCGCCACCACCTGATGCGCCTGCGCGAGTACGCTGATGCCATCGCGCTGGACCGAGGCCAGGCGGCCGAGCGGCCTGCAGTGGCGGCCCGCTTCACCTCCGTCATCACATCGACCTTGAACCTGCTGGTGGCGCAGAAGCGCTTGATCTGGTTCTCCACCGGCTATTCCCAGATCGCCATCATTTTTCCCTTTCTGGTGGGTGCGCCGCGCTACTTCGCCGGCACCATCACCCTGGGCAACCTGATGCAGATCTCCACGGCGTTCGGGCAGGTGCAGGGGGCCTTGAGCTGGCTGGTCAGCAACTACAGCAGCATCGCCGAATGGAAAGCCACCACCGACCGCCTGCTCACCTTTGAAGAGGCGGTGATGCAGGCCGAGCTGTGGGACGCCGCCGACGCCACTGAACGCCCAGTGGTGGTGCCAGCCGCAGCGGATAGTGGGCTCGCGCTGCACCAGTTGACCCTGCGGCTGCCCTCGGCGTCCACCGAGCCAGGCCGCACTGTGGTGCATGACGCCTCGCTGGCCTTTGCCCCTGGCGACGCGGTGCTGGTGCAGGGCCCATCTGGCTGCGGCAAGAGCACGCTGTTCCGGGCGGCCGCTGGCATCTGGCCCTACGGGCACGGGGAAGTCCGCATGCCGTCAGACGCCATGTTCCTGCCGCAGCGGCCCTACCTGCCCAACGGCAGCCTGCGCGAAGCCCTGGCCTACCCAAACCCCCCGGACACCTACGTTGACGATGCCCTGCGTGCGGCGCTGTCCAGCGCTCGTCTGCCACACCTGAGCGCAGCCCTGGATGAGCAGGCCACCTGGTCGCAGCGGCTCAGCCCGGGCGAACAGCAGCGACTGGCGATCGCACGTGCGCTGCTGCGGCAACCACGCTGGCTCTTTGCAGACGAGGCCACAAGCGCTCTGGACGAGGCCACGGAGGCGCCGCTGTACGCCCAGCTTCGCGAGATGACGGCCGGACGTGGCGGAGGGTTGATATCGATTGCACACCGCCCGTCACTCGCGCGGTTTCACAACCGAAGCTTGCGCTTTGACCCCAGCGGCGCAGATCAGCGAGCCTTTCAGTTGGTAGCGGTCTGATCCGAGGCGAAGCGCCCCAAAAAGCTTGCGCTCGGGCAGCTCACCAAGCGTCCACGAAGCGGCCACTTCCAGCGGTGTTGCCGACGGCCTGCAAACCTCGCACCAGCCAGGCACGGGTGTCGGCCGGATCAATCACCGAGTCGATCTCCAGGGTCATGGCCATGTTCAAGGCCGAGCCACTGGCGGCCTGCTGGGCCAACAGGCGCTGGAACAACGCGTCGCGGGCAGCGCCTTCGGGCGCTGCCTCCAGTTCCTTGCGAAAGCCCAGCTTCACCGCGCCCTCCAGCCCCATGGCCCCGAACTCGGCAGTGGGCCAGGCCACCGTGAACACCGGCACGTCAAGCCCACCCGCTGCCATGGCCTGCGCGCCAAGCCCATACCCCTTGCGCAGCACGACGGTGAACACCGGCACGCCAAGCTGCGCCGCCGCCAGAAACATGCGGCTGACATGCCGCACCTGGGCGCGGGCTTCGATGTCAGGCCCCACCATGAAGCCTGGCGTGTCCATCAGGCTCACGATGGGCAGGCCGTGCGCGTCACACAGCTGCATGAACCGGGCGGCCTTGTCGGCCGCATCGGCATCGATGGCACCCCCCAGGTGAAGGGGGTTGCTGGCCATGACGCCCACGGCGCGGCCCTCCAGGCGAGCCAGCGCGGTGGTGATGCCAACCCCAAAGCCCGTGCGCAGGCGCAATACGGAGCCCACGTCGAACAAGGTGTCGATGACCTGCTGCACGTCATGGCTGCGCACCCTGTTTTCTGGCACGGCGTCGCGCAGCACGGTCTGGTCGACAGCCTGCCATGGCGTGGGGGTGCTGGCCTTGGCGCTTTGGAAGTAGCCGAGGTACTGCCTGGCTGCCGCCACTGCAGCGGCTTCATCATCGACCAGCACGTCGATCACGCCATTGGCCGCCTGGACTCGGGCTGGGCCGATGTCTTCCGGCCGCACCACGCCCAGTCCGCCCCCCTCGATCATGGCGGGGCCACCCATGCCGATGTTGCTGGCCCGCGTGGCAATGATCACGTCGCAGCAGCCCAGCAGCGCCGCATTGCCCGCAAAGCAGCGCCCGTGAACGATGCCCACGACAGGCACCCGGCCAGACAGGGCTGCGAACTGGCTGAAGGTGTGGTTGTTCAAGCCCGCCACGATGGGCATGTCCACATCGCCCGGGCGCCCGCCACCGCCTTCGGCAAACAGCACCACCGGCAACTTGAGCTGGTGGGCCAGCCGCAGCATGCGGTCCTTCTTGGCGTGGTTGCGCATGCCCTGCGTCCCCGCCAGGACGGTGTAGTCGTAGGCCATGACGACACATTGCGCCGCTTCGGCACCGAATGTGTCCGCATTGACGGTGCCCAAGCCGGCCACCAGTCCATCTGCCGGGGTGTTGGCCATCAGGTCGTCCAGCGACCGGCGGCGCGTCTGTGCCGCCACCGCAAAGTCCCCGTACTCGGTGAACACACCCATGGCATGCTCATGGCCCGGCCGCACAAGGTTGCACAGGTCCGCCACGTTTTCCCGCGCGGTGCGCCCACCCTGGGCGTGACGCCTCGCCACGGCCTCGGGGCGTGCGGCGTCCTGCAGCAAGGCTTTGCGACCCAGGAGAGTGACCAGGTCCGTGCGAGCGGCGCGCGGGGCCGCCTCGGCCGACGCTGGCGCAGGCTTGGGCGCCGGGTCGTCAGGCAGGGCTTCCAGCCGCATCAAGGTCGCTCCCTCCTGGACCACCTCGCCCACTTGAACGGCCAGCGTCGCGATCACACCTGCCCGTGGAGCCCGCACCTCGTGCTCCATCTTCATGGCCTCGATCACGCAGACCGTCTGGCCAGCCGCGGCCATGGCGCCTGCGCCAAGCGCCTCGACCACGGTGCCTCCCATCGGGGCCTTGATGATGTGTTGGGCAACGTCCATTCGGGTCTCCATCCGCAAAGACTCTAGCGGGCCAAGGCCCAGCGCGGTGTCACGTCGGAGCGACCGGATCCGATTCACCCCAGAAAGCAAAAAGCCTGCTTGCGCAGGCTCTGGAGCTGGATGTGGTGGTCGGGGTGAGAGGATTCGAACCTCCGGCCTCTACGTCCCGAACGTAGCGCT
>CAZRRW010000010.1:0-21475 GCA_964602505.1 uncultured Burkholderiaceae bacterium | reverse complement strand
CCCGCGGCGGCGCTGCCACTGCCCCGGGTGGTGAACTGCCCGCTCTGGCCGTTGCCCACCAGCTGGGCTCGCAAGATCACCTGGTCTCTGGCAGACAGTCGGCCCGTGATGCGCGGCATGAGCATGAACTCGTTGCTGCGGTTGCGAAACACATCGGTGCTGTTGCTGGTGGCGGTCACAGCGCCCGCCGCGTTGCGCGTGGTGGTGGTGCGCTCGGTGTCAAAGCCGGTGAAGCGTTGTGACAAGACCCCCATCACCGAATAGCCCCAGGGTGACTCGCCAGGAACGGGGCGGCCATCCTCACCCCTGGGCACCTCGGTCAGCGGCCCGCTGTGCGAGAAAAAGCCCTGCAGGCCATTGAAGCCCCACACCATCTGGTTGGCCAGGCGAATGCTGGTCTCGCGGCGGATGGTGGCGGCCTGGCGCATGACGATGTTGATCGTGCCGCCGGCCGCGCCAGTGAACTCTGCCGTGGGAGCACGAATGACCTCGATGCGCTCGATCATGTCCGCTGGCAACTGGTCAAACGGCAACTGCGCCACGCCACGCCGTCCACCACCCTGGCGCTCGCCATCCACCAGCACCTGGGTCTGGTTGGCGTCCATGCCCCGCATGCGGATGACCAGGTAGCCCGACGCGCCGCCCGTGACCTGCACCCCAGGCAGGCGCTGCAACACATCGGCCGCGGTGTCGGCGCCCATCTGTTCAATGTCCTGCCGGTCTACCGTGACGCGCGAGCCCGCCGAGAAAAAGCGCTCCTCCAACGAGCGCCGGGCATTCACATTGACTTCCTGCATCTCCCGGTCGGCACCGCGACCCCGCTCGCCCTGGGCGTCCATGACGCTTTGGGCCAGGGCTGCTGGCGGCAGCACGGAAGCAAGGGCCAGCAAAGTCACACGGGCAAGGGGTCGACAGCGCATCTTCATGGCTGCGAGTCTACGAATCCATGGTGAAGATACGTAAAGCGGATCAGGCGCCGCTATGCTGCGAAGCCGCGCCTATCCACACGCCCCAAACGATGAGTACCCATCCCCAACGATTCGGCACCACCGCCCGCTGGAGCGAGGCCTGCGTCACCGCCCCCGCTACCGGGCTGGTGTTCCTGAGCGGCCAGCTGGCGGACGACTGCGCGCAGCCCTTTGACTCCCAGATCGCACAGACCCTGGCCGCCATTGACCATGCCCTGGCCCTGGCCGGGTCAGACAAGTCGCACCTGCTGCAAGTGACCATCTTCATGAAAGACCTGTCCTTCATGCCCCAGCTCAACGCCGCCTGGGAGGCCTGGGTGCCCGCAGGCTGTGCGCCGGGCCGCGCCACCGTGCAGGCAAACATGGTCAACCCTGAGTGCCTGGTGGAAATGACCGTGATTGCAGCCAAGCCCATCGCCTGACGGCACCCGAAGGCTGCGCCCGCCATGGGGTGATCCGGCCCCAATCTTGCTAACCCATCCACCCATGAACACTCCCATCACCAAGCTTTCGGCCGTGCTGCACGAACTGGCCGACGTGGAATGCGTGACCGACGAAGCCCGCGTCACCAAGCTCAGCCAAGACTTCGCCTGGTTCAGCCCGGTGCTCAAGCGCGACCTGGCGGGCTTGAAGGCGCAAGCTGCCGTGCGGCCCAAGACGGAAGAAGAGATCCGCCGCACGGTGTCGGCCTGCGCCCGGCACGGCGTGCCCATCACCGCCCGGGGGCTCGGCCACCGGCAACTACGGGCAGTGCCCCCCCTGCACGGCGGCGTGCTGCTGAACCTGAGCGCCTACAACCAGCTCCTGTCGTGCAAAGGGGGCGTGGGTCGTGCCCAGGCTGGCATCCGAATGGGTGACTTTGACAAGCAGACCGTCCCCCAGGGGTGGGAGCTGCGCTGCGTGCCCAGCACCTTTCGCAGCGCCACCCTGGGCGGCCTGTTTGGCGGTGGCTTCGGCGGCGTGGGCTCCATCAACTGCGGGCCGCTGGCCAGCAACGGCAACGTGCTGGGCGTGCGCGCGATGACCATCGAGCCCGAGCCCAAGGTGGTGGAACTGCGCGCGCCCGAGGCCCTGCTGCTGCACCACAACTACGGCACCGCCGGGCTGGTGCTGGAGCTTGAAGTGGCCCTGGCCCCCGCGCACGACTGGCTGGAAGCCATCGTCACCTTCGAGTCGATGGACGCCGCCCTGGAATGCGGCGACGCACTGGCCAATGCACCGGGCATCACCAAGAAGAGCGTGACCTTCTTTGAGTCGGCCGTCTGCGAGCTGCTCGCCCAGGCGGCCAAGCCCCTGGCCCCGCACCTGCCTGCGGGTCAACACGCCCTGGTCGTCATCGTGGCCGAGCAGTCTGAACAAGCCATGCAGCAGTACGTGCGCGAGTTTGGCGGCACCATCAGCTACCGCAAGACGGCCGCTGAGGTGAAGGCCAGCAACCGCACCCTCATTGAATACACCTGGAACCACACCACCCTGCACATCCTGAAGGTAGCCCCCAGCATCACCTACCTGCAAAGCGGCTACGCGGCGGGCGGCCACACCCAGAAGGCGCGCGAGATCAAGAAGCTCTTTGGCGACGAAGTGCTGCTGCACCTGGAGTTCATTCGCACCCGAGAAGGCGCCATGACCCACAGCGGCCTGGAGCTGGTGCGCTACACCACCGAGGCGCGGCTCAACGAAATCATGCAGATCTACCAGGCGCAGGGCGTCTTTATTGCCAACCCCCATGTGTTCCGGGTGGAAGACGGCAAACAGGGCGAAATCAACCCCAGCATCGTGGCCACCAAGGCCCGGTTCGACCCGCAAGGCCTGCTGAACCCCGGCAAGCTCAAGGGCTGGGCGCAGAAAGACGCCATCCTGGCGCAAATGGCTGCCGACGAGGCGGCCGGCAAGCCCAACCTGGTCACGCTGCCGCGTTTTTAATGTGTTCGGAGGCTCAACATGCTCGTCACCCAACAACCCATCTTCCGCAAGCACTGGCACGCGGTCATGCCGCTCAGCCATCTGGCCAGCGGGCCTAAGCCCTTCGAGCTGCTGGGCGAAGACATCGTGCTCTTTCTGGATCCGAACGGCGAGCCCGCCGCGCTGCGCGACCGCTGCTGCCACCGCACCGCCAAGTTGAGCAAGGGGTGGTGTGAGCTGAACGGCCAGAAGGTGGGCGGCATCCAGTGCGGCTACCACGGCTGGGTGTACGACCGCACGGGCCGGGTGGTGCGCATTCCGCAGTACGGCGCCGACCGCGAGATCCCCAAGGACTACAAGACCACCGCCTACCACTGCCAGGCCAAATACGGCTACGCCTGGGTGGCGCTGGACGAGCCGGTGGCCGACATCCCGGCCATCCCCGAGTTTGACGACCCGGGCTTTCGCACCATCTTCCAGTTCTATGAAACCTGGGCCACCAGCCCGATGCGCGCGCTGGAGAACAGCTTTGACAACTCGCACTTCAGCTTTGTGCACCGCGCCACCTTTGGCGTGCTGGCCGCACCCAAGCCCAGCAAGTACGAGATTCACGAGCGTGACTGGGGCTTTGAGGCCGAGACCATCATCGACGCGGCCAACCCGCCCGCCTACCAGAAGGTGAGCGGCAGCACCGAGCCCATCACCCAGCGGCACATGCGCAATGCCTACTTCCTGCCGTTCTCAAGGCGACTGGACATTGAGTACCCGTCGGGCGTGCGGCACATCATCATCAACTGCTTCACCCCCATTGACGACGGGCATATCCAGCTGTGCCAATGGCTGTTCCGCAACGACACCGAGGCAGATTGCCCAGCGGCCATGCTGATCGAGTTTGACGAGGTGATCACCCGCGAAGACAAAGACATCCTGGAAAGCACCGACCCGGACGCGGTGATTGACCTGCGCCGCCGTGGTGTGGAGTATTCGATGGACTCGGACAGCCCGGGCGTGCTGATCCGCAAGAAGCTGATGGAGCTGCTGGCCCAGCATGGTGAGGCCGAAGTGCACAAGGGCAACGACCCTCGACGCATCCCCATTCATGCCGAGCCCCCACTGGCCCGCGCGGCCGATTAGCCCCGCCGCGACGCCCACGAAGAACGCTGAGAAGGAAGGAAAGCCATGCCCGTCACCGGCCTGTTCCATGTGGCCATCAAAACGGCCAACCTGGCGCGCACCAACTTCTTCTATGAACGGGTGATCGGCCTGCACCAGGCCCCACGGCCCGACTTTGGCTACCCCGGTGCCTGGCTGGCGGTGCCCACCCCGGTGGGCGAGGCCATCGTCCACATCTACGCGGGTGGCCCGGTGTTCAAGGGGCTGGCCCCTGGCGAAGCCCCGCCCAGCGGCAGCGCCGCCATCGACCACCTGTCACTCACCGCCACCGGCTGGAACGACTTTCGAGCCCGCTTCAAGGCCCACGGCCTGCCCTGGCGCGAGTTCATCGTGCCCGGCACCACCTATTGGCAGCTCTTTGTGTATGACCCGAATGGCGTGCAGCTGGAGCTGACCTTTGACGCCCGGGCCGAGCTGGCGGAACAAGGCGAGACGGGCCTGACCACGGTGCCCGACATCGCGCCCGACATGCGCTACCAGGCCGGGGTGAGCTTTTTTGATTCAGCCGCCTACGAAGCCTTGGGCTGACATGATCGGCGGCTCCAGGGCCGCCAAAAACCCCAAAGGGTTCAATAAATCCGGCGAGAACGCACCGCCAGTTTTTGCAATACTAGATTGAAAATCATCCTGTCAGGTGGTCTTTATCGGTCCGCATTGGGGCAATTGATGCGGAAGAAATGCCCTTCCGGGTCAGCCAGCACCACTTGCCAGGCCCCGTAGTAGGTGGCGTAGGGCCCTTTCACCACTCGCCCACCCAGCGCCACCGCCTGGGTGGCCGCTGCGTCCACAGCAGCGGGCTGCTCTACGTCGAAGTTGGGGTAGTGCGAGGCACCGGGCTGCCCCGCGTCAGACGCCGCCTGCCAAGGCGTGGCCTGTAGCAGGGCCACCGCCTCCGGCGCGTGGAAGCCCAGATCAAAGTGGCCAAAGCTCAGCGAGCGAAAGATCGGCGAGCGCTGGGCCTCGATCACGCTGCCGCCTAGCAAGGCTTGATAGAACAAAAAGCAAGCCTCATGGTCGCGGCAGTACAGGTTGACCGTGAGCCTCATGCCGCGCTGCCTTCCGTCACGGCCTTGGCGGGTTTGGCCGATGGGGCGTAGGTACGCAAGAACATCTCGTGCAAGTGGCCGCCTGCCGTGCAGGGCGTGTAGCGCCACGGGTTGCCGGGGCCAGTGGTGCCGGGCAGGGCCTCGATCTGCGCCTCGTAGTTGGGCGAACAAAAGAAGGGGATGGAGTAGCGCGGCCTGTCGCTGGCCTTGTTGATGACCCGGTGCGGGTTGCTCTTGAAGCGCCCGTTGCTCCAGCGGGGGATCAGGTCGCCCAGGTTCACCACATAGGCGTCGGGCACCGGGGGCGCGTCCACCCAGGCCCCACTGGGCAACTGCACCTGCAGGCCGCCAATCTCGTCTTGCGCCAGGGTGGTGATGCCGCCCCAGTCGGTATGCGCGCCGGCACCAAACAGCTTGTCGGGTGCATTGGCCGGGTGCGGCGGGTAGCGCAGCAGGCGCAGGGTGATCATCGGGTCGGTGAGCATGGGCTCAAAAAAGTCAGCCGCCAGGCCCAGGTGCTCGGCCATCAGGCCCATGATGCGGCGGCACAGGGCGTCATGCGCCGCGATGTAGTCGAGCATGGCCTCGCGAAAGCCGTCGATTTCAAAACCCGCATGCTCTGGCCACTGGCTGCTGCCGTAGCTGTCGTAGCCCTTCAACACATACGGGTGGTCGGCCGGGTGGTCGGGCCCGCAATAGAAGCTTTCCTTCTGGTCGGGCAGGGCTGCGTCGTCGCCCACGTCCAGCGTCTGGTCACCAATGGCCTCATAGCCGCGGCGGCAGGGGCTGTGGCGCAGGTGCAGCGCGTCCTTGGCCTCGGGCGGCAGGGCAAACAGTTGCTCGCTGAAGGCGTACATCCTTTCGCGCAGGGCAGGCGGGTGGCCGTGGCCCAGCACATAGAAGAAGCCTGCGCTTTCGCAGGCGGCCCCCACCTGGGCCACCACCTGGGCGTGCGGGCCCGACAGATCAATCAGGGGAATGCGGTTCATGGCTGGGCGCATGGCCTGCCGGTTGCAACATCCATGCCGCCGGCCTTTCGGCCTCAGGCCTTCGGCAGGTACTGCGAGGAGGTGACGCCCATCGACACGTAGATGCTGGTCACCGCCTCCACACCCATGTCGGCCGGCGTCACCGCCTCCACAGGCACGTACAGCAGGCCGCCGCCCACCGGCACCGGCGCAGTGGGCACGATGACGCCATAGCAGGCCTGGCCGTTCACCCGCACCGGCTCCTTGGTCGACAGCAGCGCCAGTGCGTAGGTGGCGGGCTCTTTGCCGCCATCACCGCCAAAGCGCACCCACACCGCGCTCATGCTGTTCATGCCGTCGGCGTCGCGCTTGGAGAACATCTCGATCAGCTTCTTCAGCACGTCGTACACCGTGCTGACCACCGGCACCCGCATCATCAGGTTGTGCACCAGACGCGCCAGCCCAAGCTGGAAGCCACGCTCCAAGGCCAGGCCCAGGGCAAAGACCAGCACGCCCAGCAGCACCAGCCCCAGCAGGTAGCTCAGCCACTCAGAGCCCGACACCCCAAAGCCCAGCGCCCGCACACCGCGCCCGAACAGGCTGCTGGGGCCCAGCCAGCCCGCCAGGAACTGGATGGCCAGCACCAACAGCGCCAGCGTGGCCGCCAGCGGCAGCACGGCCAGCAGGCCGGTGAGGAAGATGCGAGTGAGTCGGTTCATGTCGATTGCTCGTGCGGCCTCCGTGCGATGACGGGCTCAGTCATTCCTTGGCCACCTGCAGCACCAGCTTGCCGAAGTTCTCTCCCTTGAAGAGCTTGAGCAGCGTTTCGGGGAAGGTGGCCAGGCCGTCCACCACGTCTTCCTTGCTTTTCATGCGGCCGTCTTTCAGGTAGCCCGCCATCTCGGCAATGGCCAGGCCGTAGCGGTCGGCATAGTCAAACACCACCATGCCTTCCATGCGGGCGCGGTTGACCAGCAGGCTCAGGTAGTTCTTGGGCCCCGCCACGGCAGTGGTGTTGTTGTACTGGCTGATGGCGCCGCAAATGATGATGCGGGCCTTGCGGTTGATGCGGGTGAGCACATCGTCGAGGATGTCGCCGCCCACGTTGTCGAAATAGATGTCCACGCCCTTGGGGCAGTGTTCCTTGAGGCCTGCCTTGACGTTGCCGTTCTTGTAGTCGATGCAGGCGTCAAAGCCCAGCTCCTTGACCACCCACTCGCACTTGGCGGGCCCACCCGCAATGCCCACCACACGGCAGCCCTTGATCTTGGCCATCTGCCCCACCGTCTGGCCCACCGCGCCCGCCGCACCGCTGACCACCACGGTTTCGCCCGCCTGCGGCTGGCCAATGTCCATGAGGCCGAAATAGCCGGTCATGCCAGGCATGCCCAGCACGTTGAGCCATTGCGTCCAGCTGCCCACACGCAGGTCAATCCTGGCCAGGCCGTTGCGCTTGATCTCGGCGGCGGGAATGCTCACGTACTCTTGCACGCCGGTGCCTGCATACACCGCGTCGCCTACGGCAAAGGCCGGGTTGTGCGACGCGACCACGCGACCCACGCCGCCTGCGCGCATCACCTCGCCAATGCCCACCGGGGGGATGTAGCTTTTGCCCTCGTTCATCCAGCCGCGCATGGCAGGGTCCAGGCTGATGGCGAGTGTTTTCACCACCACCCCGCCCTCGCCCGGGTCGGCCACCGGCTCTTCGGTGAACTGCCAGCACTCGCGGCCAGGCATGCCCACGGGGCGCTGCGCCAGGCGGACTTGGTGATTGACAGTTTGGGTGAGGGTCGTCATGGGAGGTCTCCGGTTCTTTCGTTCAGGCCTCTTTGTAGCCGGAGTGCAGGTGTCGTCGCGCCGCCGTGGCGACAGCGGCTGGGCAAGCGCGCCAGCACGCCCCTTGCCCCTACTGCCGGTGTTTGTAGGTGGCGTCCAGCCGCTCGCGCAGGTAGGCGCCCACCGTGGTGCGCGGCCACTGCGCAGGCCGCTCGGCACTGACGCACGAGGCCAAGGGTTCGACCACCGCATCGGGGTTGCCGTCCAGGAAAAAGGCAATGGAGTAGCGCTCGGCCACCGGCCGGGCCACCCGGTGCGGGGTGCTCGCATACACGCCGTTCGTCCAGCGCATGAGGCAGTCGCCAATGTTGCAGATGAGCGCGTCGGGCGCGCCGTCGATGGCGGGCACGTCCAGCCAGCCGCCCCCGCGCAGGCGCACCTGCAGCCCCGCCACACCGTCGGTGGCCAGCAGGGTCACGTTGCCGTAGTCGGTGTGCTCACCAGCCCCCAAGCCCTGGGCCTGGCCTGGCCCAGCCGCCGGGTAGTGCAGCAGCCGCAGCGTGGCAATCGGCTTGTCCAGCTTGTCGTCAAACCAGGCGGGCGGCAAGCCCAGGGACACGGCAAAGGCACGGTGCAGCGCCATGCCCACCCGGTGGCAGCCCGCGTAATAGGCCAGCAGGCCGTCGCGAAAGCCCGTCATGCCCGCGCCGTGGCTTTCGTCGGGCCAGAGGTTGCGGCCCATGAAGGGCTTGCCCGCGTGCAGGTCGGCGTCGTCATCCGGCAGTTCCAGGCCCAGGTTGAAGGCCTCCTTCTCGTCGGCGGGTTTGCTGGGGTCAAGCTGCTCGTCACGCAAGGCCACATAGCCGCGGTTGTGTGGCGAGCGCTTGATGGAGACAGCCTGCTTGCTGGCCTCAGGCAGGGCAAAGAAGCGGTGGGCCCAGGCGAAGGCCTGCGCCACGTTCAGCCCGTGCCCGGTGATGGCGAAGAAGCCAATGTCTCGGCAGGCTTGGTCTATCTCGCGGGCCACGCGGGCCCAGTGCGCCGGTTGGTCTGGCGCGGCCAGCAGGGGCGCGACGTCAATGAGGTGGATGCGATGTGGCATGCCCTGCATTCTGCGGCGGTGGCAACGAAAAAGCGGCCCGAAGGCCGCTTGAGGAGTGGGCACCGGGCCACGCCCGGCACCGCACCGCGCTGGATGATCAGGCGCGGATGTTGCGCTCGGCACGGGCCGGCAGGAAGTTGCGGGTGAACACCTCGGCCATGGCGGGCTGGCGCGGCAGCTGGAAGGTGTCGTTCACCTGGCGGATGGCGCGCTCGAAGCGGGCCGTGTCCACGTCGCCCATGCCCACGTTGCGGGCTTCTGGCGTGGCAATCAGCTGGCGCATGCCGATGTTCAGGCGCTCGGTCTCGGTGTCGCGGCTCAGCAGGGGGTTACGGCGCAGCACGGCGTCAATGCCCTCGGTGGGGTTGGCCTGCACGTCCTGGAAGCCGCGGTTGATGGCGCGGATGAGGCCCTGCGCCACGCGGGGCTGCTCGGTCATCATCTTGCGGGAGATCATGACCGAGTTGCCGTAGGTGTCCACACCGTAGTCGGCAAAGAACATGGTGTTGTAGTCGTTCATGTTCTGGCCCAGGGCCTTCAGGTTCACCCAGGCGGTGGTGATGAAGCCAGCCAGCGCGTCGGCTTCGCCGCGGGCCAGCATCGGGTCCATCAGCGGGGGGGCGACGTTGTTGAACCGCACTGCGGCCGGGTCCAGCCCGCCGTTGCGTGCCAGGGTGGGGAACATGCGCGAGGCCGAGCTGTTGGCCGTGCCCAGCACCGTCTTGCCCGCCAGGTCGCTGGGCTTGGTGATGTTGGCGCTCTTCTTGGAGATGATGACGAAGGGGACGCGGTTGAACACCATGTAGGCGGAGATGGGCGCCGTGGCTGGCGTGGTGGCCGCCACTTGCTTGATGGTGCTGGTGTCGCCGAAGCCTGCGTCGTAGGCGCCGGTCACGATGCGCTGCACCACGCCCGAAGAGCCGTCACCCACGTCGATCTGGATGTTGATGCCTTCCTGGCGGAAATAGCCCTTCTCGGCGGCCAGCAGGTACCAGGCGTGCACGCCCTGGATCTGCCAGTCCAGCGAGAACTTCACGTCGGTCATTTGCTGGGCAAACACATACGGCGCGGCCAAGGCAGCCGTGGCAGCGGCACCGCCCTGCAACAGTTGGCGGCGTTTGAGAGAGGGGTTCAGCATGGCAAAAGACCTTTCGTGTCGTAGGGATGTGCGCCTGCTTCTGGTGCGCGAGTCAAAGAGAAAAACGAAGCGTGGCCCCCCATGCGCAAAGCCCGCGCCAAAACACCCCTGCTGCCGTTCGGGTTAAGTGCGGGTTGACCCGGAGCCAACTCCCACATGGCTTGGCATTTGCTTGCCCGTGTGCCATGTCAAACACCCCCCTCACCCCACTGGGCAGCCACCCCACCCAGGCCTGGCAGGTCAATGACACGCTCTGCGACATGACCCGTCCTCAGCCCGAGCCGCGCCACGTGGAAGTGCCGGCCCTGCCCCAACGGGTGGCGCTGGACCTGAACCGGACGGCCATGGTCGTCATCGACATGCAGAACGACTTCTGCCACCCGCAGGGCTGACTGGCGTCGATTGGCGTGCCGGTGGACGCGGCCCGCCAACCCATTGCCCCCTTGCAAGCACTGCTGCCGCGGCTGCGGGCGGCCAGCGTGCCCGTGATCTAGGGCCTGTTCACACTATTTCTGGAGGCGCGAATGAGTGACAAAAGCCGCCAATCTAGGCGCAGGGTGAAGGCAATGCCGGGGCCTTGCCGAGCCGTGCAACAACGAGTGGCGGTTTTTGCCGCTCATTCCCTTCGGGTTGCGGCCAAAAAGGCCTCGGGCTGTGTTGCAAAGCCTCGCCGGGGTACGCACCCGGCTGCGTTTTGCGCCTTGCCCGAGACCTTTTTGCCTGGCAACGCGCTCTTCAGAAATAGTGTGAACAGGCCCTAGGTGAACTGGGGCAACCGCCCTGACCGTGCCAGCCTGAGCCCCGCCCTGCTGCATGTCTACAACGGCAATGGCCGCTCGGTGGGCCTGGGCGACCCGCTGCAGCAGGCACCCGCCAGCCACAACCGGGTGTTGCAGAAAGACGCCTGGGGCGCCCAGGTGGTGGACGAGCTCACCCCCGCGCCCGAGGACCTGCGGGTGGACAAGTTCCGCATGAGCGGCTTTTGGGACACGCCGCTTGACGCCATCCTGCGCAATGCGGGCATCAGCACCGTGCTGTTTGGCGGCGTGAATGCCGACCAGTGCGTGCTGGCCACCTTGATGGACGCCAACTTTCTGGGCTACGACACCTTGCTGGTGGAGGACTGCTCGGCCACCACGTCCCCGGCCTTCTGCTGGGACGCCACCCTCTACAACGTGCGCCAGTGCTTTGGCTTCAGCCTGCGCAGCGCCGACCTGCTGGGCGCCCTGCCTGGCTGACCGACACCTTGCACCCATTGCCTGGCACACCTCATGACCGCTTCGACCCCCTTGACCGCCCGCACCGCGCACGACTACGAAGTCTTTCGCATTGCCGCGGACGAGACCAACAAGTTCGCCATCCTCACTGACCCGCAGGCCGATGGGGCTGGGTTTGTCCAGGTGATCGAGATCTTTGATGTGGGCGGCAAAACGCCACCCAATGCCCACCGCCATGCGCAGGAGCTGTTCTATGTGCTGCATGGCGAAGGCGTGGCCGAATGCGACGGCCAGCGCCTGGCGCCCAAGCCAGGTGCGAGCTTCCTGGTTCGCCCCGGCCACACCCACCTGGTGGAGAACACCGGCAGCACCCGCCTGTACTGTCTGACCACCATGGTGCCCAATGAGGGCTTTGCCGAGCTGATCCGCGCCGGGGTGCCCGACCGCCTGGACGCCGAAGACCTGGCGGTGCTGAGCGGGCGCTGAGCCCGCTGCGCCGCAGGGGCCGCCGACAGACGAGGTGCGCCTAAACTGCGCGCCTCATTTGCACAAGGCGCCTCATGCAGCACATCACCCTCGGCACCAGCGACCTGTCGGTCACGCCCATCTGTCTGGGCACCATGACGTTTGGCGAACAGGTCGCCGAGGCCAACGCGCACCGCATCATGAGCCGCGCGGTGGAGCGCGGCGTGAATTTCCTGGATACCGCCGAGATGTACTCGGTGCCTGCCCGGGCCGAGACCTTCGGCCACACCGAGGCCATCATGGGCCGCTGGTTTGCGGCCAACCCGGGCCTGCGCCAGAAAGTGGTGCTAGCCACCAAGGTGGCCGGGCCTTCACGGGGCATGCCCTGGGTGCGCGAGGGCGCAGGCATGACAGGGGCTGACATCGTGGCGTCCTGCCACGCCAGCTTGAAGCGCCTGCAGACCGACGTGATCGACCTGTACCAGATTCACTGGCCCGAGCGGCACGTCCCGGCCTTCGGCATCCTCTACTACGACCCCAGCAAGGAGCGCAGCGTCACGCCCATTCACGAGCAACTGGAGGCGCTGGCCGGGTTGGTGAAGGCAGGCAAGGTGCGCCACATCGGGCTGTCGAATGAAACGCCTTATGGTGTGCATGAGTTTGTGCGCCTGGCGGAGCAGCACGGCCTGCCCCGGGTGGCCACGGTGCAGAACCCGTACTGCCTCATCAACCGCAGCGTGGAGAACGGACTGGACGAAACCCTGCACCGCCTGAACGTGGGGCTGCTGGCCTATTCGCCACTGGGCTTTGGGCTGCTGACCGGCAAGTACGACGCCACGGGCATCACCGGGCTGTCTGCCGATGCCCCGGCGGCACAGGGCCGCATGGCGAAGTTCGAGTCCATGCAGAAGCAGCGCTGGGGCCGCCCCGAGGCGCTGACCGCAGCGCGCCGCTACAACGCCCTGGCCCGCGAACACGGCCTGACCCCCACCCAGATGGCCCTGGCCTTCTGCTACACAAAATGGCAGGTGGCCAGCACCATCCTTGGCGTCACGTCCATGGCCCAGCTGGATGAATGCCTGGCCGCCTGGGGCACGGCGCTCAGCCCTGAATTGCTGGCCAAGATTGACGCCGTCCGCTGGGAGATCAAAGACCCCGCCCAGTGAGGGCTGCGCGCCAGCGCGCCCTGCAGACGCCAATCCCCCATGAGCAAGAAAGCCCATGTCAGCGAAACGCCCGCCACTGCCCTGCTGCGGGCGCAAGGCGTCGCATTCACCGAACATCCGTACGAATATGTCGACCACGGCGGCGCCGCAGAGTCGTCGCGGCAGCTGGGGGTGGACCTGCGCACCGTGGTGAAAACGCTGGTGATGCAGGACCAGGACGCCAAGCCGCTCATCGTGCTGATGCATGGCGACCGAGAGGTCTCGCTGAAGAACCTGGCGCGCGACATCGGCGCCAAGAAGGTGGAGCCTTGCAAACCCGAGGTGGCCGAGCGGCACAGCGGCTACAAGGTGGGCGGGACCTCGCCCTTCGGCACCCGAAAGGCCATGCCGGTCTACATCGAGGCGAGCATCCTGCAGCTGCCGCGCATCCTCATCAACGGGGGGCGACGCGGCTACCTGGTGGGCCTTGAACCCGAGGTGTGCCTGCGCCTGCTGGGGGCCAAGGCGGTGCACTGCGCCAGCCCCGGCTGAGCGCCCATGCACACCCATGCTGGCGCTGCATAGCGCTGGCACCCCCCGCGCACCTTCCTAGAATTTCGACATGCAGTTTCTCTACGCCTTCGGTGCCGTCGCAGGCGCCTACTTGCTGGGCTCGCTGTCGTTTGCGGTGATCGTGAGCAAGGCCTTCGGCCTGGCTGACCCGCGCACTTTCGGCAGCGGCAACCCCGGCGCCACCAATGTGCTGCGCTCGGGCAGCAAGGCTGCCGCCATCGTGACGCTGCTGCTCGACGCCCTGAAGGGCTGGCTGCCCCTGGCCTTGTGGCTCTGGCTGGCGCCCGAGGCGTGGGGCAGCCGGTTCATCGCCACCACCGGGGCACTGGTCGGTTTTGCCGCCTTTGCTGGCCACCTGTGGCCGGTGTTCTTTGGCTTCAAGGGCGGCAAAGGGGTGGCCACCGCAGCGGGGGTCATCTTTGCCGTCAACCCGTGGCTCGGGCTGGCCACCGCCGCCACCTGGGGCATCGTGGCAGGCTTCATGCGCATGTCCTCACTGGCCTCGCTAGCCGCAGCCGCGTTTGCGCCGCTGTTCTACCTGTTTGGCGACCGGGTCATCTGGTACGCCGAGAAGCCTTTGTTCGCCGCGCTGTTTGCCATCAGTGCCATCACCGCCTGGCGGCACAAGGCCAACATCCGCCGCCTGATGGAAGGCACCGAGCCCCGCATTGGGCAAAAGGCGGAAGCCGCCCCCACAGCCGACCCGAAGCGGGCTCTCTTGAGCCCAGGCAAGAAGAAGCGCTGGCAGCGCTGAGCACCCGCGGGCGCAGCGGGCCCCAACGCCGCCCGCCTTGACAAACGGCTCAGTAACGCCGCGTGAGGATCATGCGGTCGCTGTCGCGCTGCATCTGGAAGCGGCTGAGGAAACTGTTGCCAAGCAGGATGTAGGGCATGGGGGCCGCGCCCACGATGGCATCGACACCAAAGACCTCCACGCCGTTCACAGTCACCGAATTGAGCTTGACCACGTAGCCCGGCACCACGCCGTTGGCGGTGCTCATCATCACCCGCTGGCCTTCCTGCCAGCGAATGCCCAACCGATCCGCCTCGGCCTGCCCGATGCCCAGAGCCGTGGCACCGGTGTCCACCATGAAATCGGCCATCTTGCCGTTGATGCGCGCCTGCCCAAAAAAGTGTCCGCCCCGCCCGAGCTGCAGCACGATGCGGTCCCCGCCGTCGCCCCCGCCGGCTCTGGCGCCCACACTGACCGGGGCCCCGCCCACGGTGAGGGTTTCGCGTCGGCCCGCGATCTCCACCACCGCCTGCGAGCCGCTGGCACTGATGACCTTCACGCCGTCGGTCACTGCCCCTGCGGCCACCATCTTCGGCGCACCGCCGTTGATGACCAGCAGCGCCTGATTGCCCATGACGCCCGACAGCGCGACGCTCGGGCCTGCCTGTGCCCAGGCCACCAGGGGTGCCGCGCACAACAGGCTGGCCGCCAGAACCCGAAGCCGCAAGACCATGTCAGTCGCGGAAGTTGTTGAAGCTGAGCGGCAGGTCCGCCAGTTCCTTGCGCAACAGGGCCATGGCCGCCTGCAGATCGTCGCGCCTGGCGCCGCTGACCCGCACCACATCGCCCTGGATGCTGGCCTGCACCTTCATCTTGGAGGCCTTGATCGCCTGCACGATCTTCTTGGCGTCGTCCGACGCGATGCCCTCGCGCACCTTGACCACGCGCTTGACCTTGTCGCCGCCCATCTTCTCCACGTCGCCCACGTCCAGGAAGCGAGCATCGACGCTGCGCTTGGCCATCTTGCTGCGAAGTATGTCGAGCACCTGGTCCAACTGGAAGCCGGCGTCACCGAACACGGTGATGGCCAGATCCTTCAGCTCGACCGCGGCGCTGGTGCCCTTGAAATCAAAGCGGGTGCCGATCTCCTTGGCGGTCTGTTCCACCGCGTTCTTCACTTCCACCTTGTTGGGTTCAACCACGGTGTCAAACGAGGGCATGACGGGCTCCGAAGCAGTGCCTTGGCCGCCCACACTGGGCTGAACACCAAGTCGCGGAAAATTCTGCCATGCAGGTAGAACACCGGGTGGACCTGAAACCCTACAACAGCTTTGGCTTGAGCCAGCGCGCACAGGCCTTGGTGCGGGTGCGTTCGGCAGCCGACGTGCAGGCCGTCCTGGCCGACCCAGCCTTGTCAGGCATGCCCAAGTTTGTGCTGGGCGGGGGCACCAACCTCGTGATCACCCGGGACATCGAGCCCCTGGTGCTCAAGGTCGAGATGGCCGGCATGCGCCTGCTGGCCGAAGACGACGACGCCTTCATCATCGAGGCAGGTGCTGGCGAAAGCTGGGCCGCGCTGGTCCAGTGGAGCATCGACCACGGCTGGCGCGGGCTGGAGAACCTGGCCATGATCCCCGGCACGGTGGGCGCGGCGCCGGTGCAGAACATCGGGGCCTATGGGCTGGAGCTGCAGGACCGGTTTGATTCCCTCGACGCCATTGATCTGGCACCTGGCCCGCAGCAGGGCCGCCAGGTCAGCCTGTCCACCCAGGACTGCGCCTTTGGCTACCGCGACAGCGTCTTCAAGCATGCCTATGCCGGACGTCTGCTGATCACGCGAGTGCGATTTCGCCTGCCGCGCCGCTGGCGGCCCGAGCTGAGCTACAAGGACTTGGCACGGCGCCTGGAACTGGAGCGCGAGGCCGGCCGTCTGGGGCCGCAGCAGACGCCCACTGCACGCGACGTGTTCAACTGGGTCTGCGAGATCCGCAGCGCCAAGCTGCCCGACCCAGCCGTCATCGGCAACGCGGGCAGCTTCTTTAAGAACCCGGTGGTCACTGAGGCGGTGTGCCGCGACATCATCTCGCGCGAGCCGAATCTGGTGCACTACCCCCTGCCAGACGGCACCTACAAGCTGGCTGCGGCCTGGCTGATTGACGCCTGCGGCTGGCGCGGCAAGTCAGTGGCCGACGCTGCCGTGTACGACAAGCAGGCCCTGGTGCTGGTGAACAAGGGCCATGCCAATGGCGGGCAGGTCATCACTCTGGCCAAGGCCATCATCGAATCGGTGTACGGGCGCTTTGGCATCCGGCTGGAGCCGGAGCCGGTGATCCTCTGAACCGCCGGGGCGCATAGCCCCGCGCTGGTCAGCCGAAGTGGCAGATGTAGTGGAACTGCTCGCCCGCGGCGACACGGATGTCAAACGCCGCCTGGCCAGGGACTGCGAACTGCTGCCCCTCGGTGAACCGCTGCCAGTCTGCCGCACCGGGCAGCTTCACCTCGCAGCCCCCCCCGGTGCACACCATCACTTCGGGCTCACCGGTGTTGAAGGTGAGGCTGGAGGGCAGGATGACGCCCACCGTGGCCTTGCGGCCATCGGCCAGCGTGACAGCGTGCGACACGCATTTGCCGTCGAAGTACACGTTTGCCTTGGTGCTGACCGTGGCGTTGTTCAAAGCGGTGATCGGTGCTGACATGTCAGAAGACCCTGAATCCCCTCGGCCACGAAGGGCCATTGCGGGCAAAGCCAAGAAGTGTAGCCACCGCGTGGGGATAGACGACACCTACCAACGAAAATGTTGCGTGCGAAGGAAACTATTAGTTTGCGCACCGCACAAAGCCCCATGGATACGAAATCTCACCCCCTGCGGTCGGCCTGGGCCTTGGCCCTGATGGGTGGCGCGACTCTGGCGGTGGCGCAGCCCGCGGCCCAGTTGCCCCTGCAGCAGACCCCCACCGCAGCAGTGGCGGCCAGCCGTGCCGTGGGCGAGCTCTACACCCTCGACCGCTTGTTTGAGCTGGCCCGCCGCGAGAACCCGGCCCTGAACGCCAGCCGGGCGGCCACGCTGGGCGCCCGTGCCGACATCACCACCGCTGGGGCTCTCCCCAACCCAGAGGTGGAACTGATCAGTGGCAACACCCGGGCACGCCGCCTGGGTGCCGTGACCGGCCAGATCATCGGCGGCAACATCATCCAGCGCATCGAGCGCCCGGCCCTGCGCGAGGCCCGCATTGCGGCGGCCGAGGCGGGCTCGGTGGCTGCCATCGAGAACCTGCGCGGGGTGGAGAACGACCTCATCTCTGACATCAAGCTGCGCTACTACGAACTGCTGCGCCGGGGAGAAGAGGTGTCTGCCGCGCGCGAGGACGTGCGCCTGGTCGAGCAGATCGTGGAGCGGGTGAAGCTGCGCTTCACCACCGGCGAAAGCGCACGCTTTGACTTGATCCGCGCCGAGGCCGAGCTCACCAACACCCGCAAGAACCTGGAAGTGGCCCAGCGCCGCGAGCTGGAGGCGCGTGCTCTGCTCAAGCGGGCGGTGGCGCCATCCCTGCCCGACACCTTCCGCGTCGAGGGCGACTTCTATCTGCGCGTGCCTGATGCCAACCGCGAGCGGTTGGCGCAATCAATGATGAATGCCAACCCCCTGCTGCTGCAGGCGGATGCGCTGATCGAGCGCGCCAGCCGCCGGGTGGAGCAGGAGAAGGCCACCGTCATGCCAGGTGTCAGCGTGCTGGCCGGCGTGACCCGCGAGCCCGAGATCCGCAGCACCAACCTCGGCCTGATCCTCACGGTACCGCTGTTCGATCGTCGCGCCGGGCCGATCGAGGCGGCCACCCAGGAGCTGGTGCGGGCCCGTAACGAACGTGAACAGGTCGCCCTGGCCTTGCAACAGCAGTTTGAAGCCACCTGGCAGCGGTTCGACGCGGCCCGCCTCCAGGTGGAGACCATCGAGAAGCAGCTGCTGCCCCAGGCTCGCCAAGTGGTGCGGGTGGCTGAATCCGCCTATCGCTTCGGCGAACGCGGCATCCTCGAGTTTCTGGACGCGCAACGGCAGTTCCGTTTGTCGCGCAACGAACTGATCGCCGCGCGGCAGGAGCTCTACTCTGCCGTGGCTGAACTTGAACGACTGGCCGTGCGCGAACTGCCCCGCGAGCCCTGATTGCCACACCCACCATGACCTCCACCCCTGCCCTTTCAGCATCCCCTCTGTCGGCCAGCCCTGGCCTGCCACGTCGGCGCACCGCCCAGCTTGTGGGTGGTTTGGCGGTGGCCTCCTTGCTGGCGGCACTGGCCGGTTGTGGCGACAAGTCCGTGGCTCCCGCAGCGGCGCCCAGCCGCGATGCGGCGGTGGTCACGCTGACCCCTGAGCTGGTCAAGCTCACCGAGATCAAGTCACTCGATCTGGCCGAGGTGCGCGATCTGCTGCGCATTCCCGGGCGGCTGGAGGTCAATGCCAATGACACCTCCCGCATCGGCGCCCCCATCACGGGCCGGATCGTGCGCGTGCGCGCCAACCTGGGCGATGATGTCAACGCCGGTACCGTGCTGGCCGAGATCAACAGCCCGGAGATCACCAACGCCCAGCTGGCCTTCCTGAAGGCCCATTCGGCCGAGCAGTTGCAGGTGCGCGCGGTCGAGCGCGCACGCCTGCTGCTGGCTGGCGACGTGATCGGCGCGGCCGAACTGCAACGCCGAGAGAACGAACTCACAGTGGCCCGCGCCGAGAAGCGAGCTGCGGCTGACTCTTTGCGGGTGCTGGGCGTGCCCGCCGCAGCCATGGCCGAGCTGGAGCAGACCGGCCGCATCCTCCAGAACACCCCCATTTCGGCGCCGCAGCGCGGCACCGTGATCGACCGCCAAGTGGCACAAGGGCAGGTGGTGGCACCTAGCGACGTGTTGTTCGTGGTGAGCGACCTCAAGACCGTCTGGGCTGCTGCCGAACTGCCCGAGGGCGAGGTGGGGCGCCTGAAGCGGGGCGAGACGGTACAGGTGGAGGTGCCCGCCCTGGACGACGAGAAGATCACAGGGCAGATCGTCTTCATCTCCGACACCGTCAACCCGCAGACGCGCACCATCCGGGTGAATGTGCTGTTGAACAACAAGGATCAGCGGCTCAAGCCAGCCATGCTGACAAACATGCTGATTGAAAGCCGGGGCCAGCGCAAACAGGTGGTGCCGGCTACCGCCGTGGTGCGCGAGAACGACAAGGACCACGTTTTCGTGGTCTGGTCCGACACGGCCAGCAACCCGGAAGCCCTGCGGCTCGTCAAGCTCATCCCGGTGAAGCTGGGGCCTGAGCGCAACGGGGTGCGCCCCTTGCTGGAGCCACTGGACGCCAAGACCGAGGTGGTCACCAAGGGCGCCTTCCACGTGAACAACGAGCGCAACCGCCTGAACGTCGAGCAGGGCGTGGGCCAGGCCGAGGCGGGCGGCAAGCCGGCAGCGGCAGCCCCCAAGAAGTAAGGCCTCGCCGTGATCGCTGGTCTGATTCGCTGGTCGCTCCAGCAACGCATCCTGGTGGCCGTGCTGTGCCTGGTCATGCTGGCCGCGGGCGGCTTTGCCGTGAAGAAGCTCTCGGTCGACGCCTTCCCGGACGTCACCAACATCCAGGTGCAGGTGGCCACCGAGGCCCCAGGGCGCCCGCCCACCGAGGTGGAGCGCTTCATTACCGTGCCCATCGAGATTGCCATGACCGGCCTGCCCGGTCTGGTGGAGATGCGCTCGCTCAACCGCAACGGCATCTCGCTCATCACCCTGGTCTTCACCGACAAGACCGACGTGTTCTTTGCCCGGCAGATGGTCATGGAACGCCTGATCGAGGTGGGTCAGCGCCTGCCGCAGGGCATCACCCCGGTGCTGGGGCCAATGTCCACTGGCCTGGGGGAGATCTTCCAGTACACCCTGGAGAAGAAGGGTGACCGCGGCCCGGACGGCAAGCTCAAGCCGCTGAGCGAGGAAGAACTGCGCAAGCGCCGCGAGGTGCAGGACTGGGTGGTGCGCCCCATGCTGCGCAGCATCCAGGGCGTGGCAGAGATCAACACCCAGGGCGGCTTCGCCAAGCAGTACCAGGTGCTGGTCAACCCCGACCGGCTGCGCTACTACGGCCTGAGCGTCAAGGAGATCTACAACGCGGTGGCGGCCAACAACGCCAACTCATCGGGCGGGGTGCTGCCAGCCAACGCCGAGCAGTACCTCATCCGCGGCATCGGCCTCATCGGCTCGCTCGATGACATCCGCAACATCTCGCTCAAGGAAATCAACGGCACGCCCGTCTACATCAAGGACGTGGCCGAGGTGACCCTGGGCTCCGAGGTGCGGGCAGGCGCCATCATCAAGAACGGCGAGACCGAGCAGGTGGCCGGCATCGTGCAGATGATCCGCGGCGGCAACGCACGCGAGATCGTCACCCGCATCAAGAACCGGGTCGGCGAAATCAACGCCAAGCAGATGCTGCCCGACGGGCTGCAGATCGTGGCCTTCTACGACCGCTCGGAACTCGTCAACACCGCCATGAACACGGTGGCCAAGGTGCTGGCTGAGGGCATCATCCTGGTCATCGTCATCCTCTTCATCTTCCTGGGGGATGTGCGCTCAAGCATCATCGTCGTGGCCACCCTGGTGCTCACGCCCTTGCTCACCTTCCTGGTGATGAACCAGTACGGCATCTCGGCCAACCTGATGTCGCTGGCCGGCTTGGCGATCGCCATCGGGCTGATGGTCGACGGGTCGGTGGTCGTGGTCGAGAACGTCTACAAGCGCCTGGGCGAGGCTGCCGGCGCCGGCGAGAGCCGGGTACGGGTGGTGCTGCGCGCCGCCGCCGAGGTCGGCACGCCGGTCGTGTTCGGCGTGAGCATCATCATCCTTGTGTTCATGCCGCTGCTCACGCTGACCGACATGGAAGGGAAGATGTTCGGTCCGCTCGCGCAGGTGATCGGCATCGCACTCGCAATCTCGCTGCTGCTCTCGCTCACGCTGACGCCGGCGCTCGCCTCCTACATGCTCAAGGGCAAGGCCGGCGAACACGACACCTGGCTCGTGCGCAGGATCAAGCCCGGCTATCTCGCACTGCTGCAGTGGGCACTCGGGCATCGCCGCACGGTGGTAGCCGGATCGCTCGCGCTGCTCGCGCTGGCCGGCGTCGCCTTCCCGCTGCTCGGCACGACGTTCGTGCCGGTCATGCAGGAGGGTTCGGTGACCCCGCAGATCATCCGTGCCCCGAGCGTGTCGCTGCAGGAGGCGATCCGCATCGAGGCTGAGGCGATGCGCAG
>CAZRRW010000009.1:11517-22904 GCA_964602505.1 uncultured Burkholderiaceae bacterium | reverse complement strand
CCCTCGATCGCGCGACGATGACGATACGGCCAAGTACCGGCATCGCCATCGTGCTGTCGCCGCAAGCCGGTAGCGTTGCGATCCACGTCAGCCGCTCAATCCACCCCTAGGCCAAACAGCCGCCATGTCTCAAGTGGTGTCACTCACGGCGCACAGCAGGTCAGCGGAGTTGGAGCTTGGTTTTGACTCGGATGAGTGCTTTCGGCTGCCTTTTGAGTACCTCCGGGTGCACTCTCCGTCGGCTGAGGTGCAAGGGCATGGCCCGGGTCAGAGGGTGCTTCAGACTGGCAAACGTGGCGTAACGATCACCGCGATCGAACCAATAGGGCACTATGCCGTGCGGCTGGTGTTCTCGGACGGTCATGACAGCGGTCTCTACACTTGGGACTGGCTTCTGACCCTGGGGCGTGAGCAGTCCGTGCGGTGGAAGCAGTACTTGGCAGACCTCGAACGGGCGGGTGGCTCCCGCGAGGCAGACTGAAGGTCGCACAAAGGTGCATGGCATGGCACAGACACATTTCGGGTTCTCCAGCGTGGACGAAGCGGCCAAGGCCGCCAAGGTTCGCGAGGTCTTTGACTCCGTGGCGCCCCGATACGACCTGATGAATGACCTCATGTCCATGGGGTTGCACCGTGCCTGGAAGGCGTACACAGTGGCCGTGGCAGACGTCCGCCCTGGGCAGCGGGTGCTGGACATCGCCTCGGGAACCGGGGACTTGGCCAAAGCCTTCGCGCGGCAGGTCGGCCCGCAGGGCCAGGTGCTGGCCACCGACATCAACGCGGCCATGCTGGGCGAGGGCCGCGACCGCCTGATCAACGTCGGCACGGTTGTGCCCGCGCTGGTGTGTGACGCCGAGGCCTTGCCGTTGCCGGACGCCTGCGTTGATGTGGTCACCGTGGCCTTTGGGTTGCGCAACATGACCCACAAGGACAAGGCGCTGGCCGAGATGAACCGGGTGCTCAGACCTGGCGGGCGATTGCTGGTGCTTGAGTTCTCCAGGGTTGCCAAGCCGCTTGAGAAGATGTACGACTGGTATTCCTTCCGTGTGCTGCCGCAGCTGGGCCAATGGGTGGCTGGTGATGCCAGCAGCTACCGTTATTTGGCGGAGTCGATTCGCATGCACCCTGACCAGGACACCCTGAAGGCCATGATGAAGGGCGCTGGTTTCGGTCACGTCGATGTACACAACCTGACTGGCGGTGTGGTTGCCCTGCATGTCGGCGTACGTTGCTGACGGAAAGCCCCATCATTCGCTCATCGCCGGACGAGCAGTGCCCGGCGCAGGAGGATCGCAGTGGCAAATCTGAATGAACCGAGCCTTATCTTGGGCTCTTCCCGGGTCGAAGCCCGCATGGGTTACGCGTCTCGACGGCTTGGCGCTTCCTTCGCCGCCGTTCTGAGTGCGGTGGTGCTGGCGCTGGCCTGCCTGCCTGCGGACGCGAAGCGTCTGGGTGGGGGAAAGCGTGCGCTTGGCCAGCAGTCGACCGCCGCTTCGCAGGGTGCCAAGCCCCAGCCCGCTCAGGCACCCGCGCAACGATCCGATGCAGGTCAGGCCTCACAGCAGGGTACAGCCTCACAAGCCGCACCGGCACAAGGTACTGCTGCCGCAGCCGCCAAGGCGCCGGCCGGTCCAGTTGCTGCGGCGCAGGCTCGCTCGCCCATGTCTGGCATGTTGATGGGTTTGGCGGCCGGCCTGGGACTGGCCGCTCTGGCGAGCTACCTTGGTTTTGGTGAGGCATTGGCTCAGATCATGACCATCGTCTTGCTGGGCCTCGTGCTGCTGGTAGCCCTTGCCTGGGCGCTGCGACGCTTCGGGCCGTCACGCGGGCTGCAACCGGAGATGGCCAGTCCTGGAGGCTCCCCCCACATGGTGCGCGGTGGGGTTGCCGTCGGTACGTCGCCACGTCCACTCTGGCCCTACCAAGGCGAGGTATCGGGTCCGTCGCAGGCCAGCCGGACGCCGGCCAGTGCCTTCATTGGCTCCGTAGCGACTCCGGCTCCAGCGACAGAACGGTTTGACGAGGTGCAGTTTGTTGCCGCCGCCAAACGCGGGTTTGTCGGACTGCAAGCGGCCTGGGATAGTGCTGATCATGGTGCCATGCGCCAGTTGATGACGGACAAGCTGCTGGCCGACATCGAAGAACAACTTGCTGCGCGCAGCGTGCAGCCCAACCGCACCGACGTGGTGACCCTAGACGCGCGTTTTCTCGGGCTGGACGTGGTGGACGGCTTCGAGCTGGCGTCGGTGGAGTTCACCGGCATGATCCGGGAAGATGAAGGCGCTGCTGCTATGCCTTTCCGGGAGATCTGGAACATGACCCGGCCCCTTGATGGTTCCCAAGGCTGGCTGGTGGCGGGCATCCAGCCTCTGCAGTAATTCAAGGTCGCCCGCCAGCCCGTCTGACGATGGCTGGCGGAGCGGCGGCAGGTCCACGGGCGCCTGCGGGGCGCACAGGGCGTGACGCACCGCACGGCAGAATGAGGCTGAACGCGGAGGCCCGAGGGGTGTCCGCGTCAACACATGCCGATTCAGCCCCACTCCTCTGTGCATTCGTCTTTTCTCCCTTTTCCGGAACGGGCCACCAAGGTGGCTAGGCCGTTCCTTGCGCCAAGCTGGTTGCCGGCTGGCGCTGCTGCGGAGCTGCGCAACAGGTTCCTCCTGCTGGTCAACCATGTGCTGCGAGCGGAGCCGGCCGCGCTGGAAAGGCTGCGCCCGCATGCAGGACACACAGTCCACATTCACCTTGGCGAGGCGCACCTGTCTCTGCGCATCACCCGGGCTGGCCTTCTGGAGTCTGCCGATGAAGCGTTGCCCGCTGAGCAAGCGGCAGGTCCAGGCCTGCGGCTGACGGCGTACTGGCCAGCGGCGGCGCAGGCCGGCATGCGCGCCCCAGCTTGGCGGGTTGAGGGCGACTCGGCCATGGCAGCCAGCTTTGCTTGGCTGTCCAAGCACCTGCGCTGGGACGTTGAGGCAGACTTGGCGCGCTGGGTTGGCCCGGTCGTGGCAGGGCAGGCCACCAGGCTGGCCAGGCCAGTGGCCAAGGCCTTGAGCCACATGCTGAGGCAGCGCTCCTGATGCGACATCTGTTCCGCTCGGTCTTCATCGGCTATGTGGTCTGGCGCTATGCACTGGACGAGCTGGCGCTGAGTGGCTTTCGCCAGCGCTGGGTCAGGCTGATCGTTCGCGTCCTGACCTTGGGCCGCCGCATCGACCAGCCGCGCGGGGTAAGGCTTCGTCTCGCCCTGGAGAGGCTGGGCCCGATTTTTGTGAAGTTTGGCCAAATCCTGTCCACACGGCGCGACCTGCTGCCGCCTGACATCGCCGAAGAACTGGTCGCGCTGCAAGACCGGGTGCCGCCCTTTCCTGCGGACGTGGCGATTGCGACCATCGAGCGGTCCTTGAAGAGGCCCTTGGACGAGGTCTTTGCCAGCTTCGACCGAACCCCGGTGGCCAGTGCGTCGGTCGCGCAGGTGCACTTTGCCGTGTTGAAGGGCGGGGCGGATGGCACCCTGGCTGGGCGTGAGGTGGCCGTGAAGGTGCTTCGCCCCGACATGCAGGCTGTCATCGATGACGATCTGGCCCTCATGCGTTCGATGGCGGCCCTGGTGGAGCGCGTTTGGGCGGATGGCAAGCGCCTGAAGCCGCGCGAGGTGGTGGGTGAGTTCGACAAGTACCTTCATGACGAACTAGACCTGATGCGAGAGGCGGCCAATGCCGCGCAGTTGCGCCGCAACATGGACCCGCTGTCGTTGGTACTCATCCCGGAGATGCATTGGGACTATTGCTCCCGTGACGTGATCGTCATGGAGCGGATGAAAGGGGTACCCATCAGCCAGCACCAGAGGCTGCGCGAGCTGGGTGTGGATGTGCCGCGTCTTGCACGCGACGGCGTGACCATCTTCTTCACCCAGGTGTTCCGCGACGGCTTCTTCCATGCGGACATGCACCCCGGCAACATCCAAGTCAGTGTGGAGCCATCCACCTTTGGCCGTTATATCGCGCTGGATTTCGGCATCGTTGGCACACTCACCGAGTTCGACAAGGAGTACCTTGCCCAGAACTTCATCGCCTTCTTCCGTCGCGACTACAAGCGGGTGGCCGAATTGCACGTCGAGTCGGGTTGGGTACCCGCCGACACCCGAATTGACGAACTCGAGTCGGCTGTCCGCGCTGTCTGCGAGCCCTATTTCGACCGGCCCCTGAGGCAGATTTCACTTGGCATGGTGCTGATGCGCCTGTTCCAGACTTCGCGCCGCTTCAATGTCGAGATCCAGCCGCAACTGGTGCTGTTGCAGAAGACCCTGCTCAACATTGAAGGCCTGGGGCGCCAGCTTGATCCTGACCTGGACTTGTGGAGTACCGCCAAGCCCTTCCTTGAAAAGTGGATGCAGGACCAGGTAGGCTGGCCCGCCTTGGTGCAGCGTCTCAAGGACGAGGCACCGCGCTACGCCAAGCTGGTGCCCGAGTTGCCCAGGCTGCTTCACGCGGCCTTGACTGCCAGCCCCCAGTCGCAGCGCATCGCTCAACTGGAGGAGTTGATCGTGGAGCAGCGGCGGACTAACCGCCTGCTTCAGAAGCTGCTGTTTGGCGGCGCCGGCTTCGTGCTGGGCATCGTCCTCGTGTCGGTTTGGCTGCGGATCAGGCTGCCCTGATTTCTGCAGCTGGCTTGGACGCCAAGCTGCCTACCACCATGCCGACCGCGCTGGCCACGAGGCCGATCAACTGGGGTTCCACAGGCTCCTCGATGCCCAGGAACTCGAGCAGCAGCCAAGTGCCCAGCCCCAGTACGAGGGATGCAGCCGCCCCCTGGCTTGTGGCCCGCTTCCAGAACAGCCCTGCGACCAAGGGCACAAAGGCGCCGGCCAGGGTGATGCGGTAGGCGTTCTCCACCATCGTGTGGATCGTGGCGTCCGTCGCTATGGCGTACCCGGTGACGATGCAGGCAAAGCAGGCCACGATCACTCGAGTCATGGTCAGGAACTGGTGATCCTGCAGGTTGGGCATGAAGGGCTTGAGCACGTTCTCGGCGAACGTGACCGAAGGCGCAAGCAACGTGCCGGACGCCGTGCTCATGATCACCGACAGCAACGCTCCGAAAAACACGATCTGCAGCGCCACCGGCATACGCTCCAACACCAGGGTTGGCAGGATGAGTTGGCTGTCTTCCTTCAGTCGTGCAACCATGGCCGGATCGATCAGGTTGGCGCTGTAGGCCAGGAACAGGGGTACCGCCGCAAAGAAGAAATAGGCGACCCCGCCAAGGGTCGTGCTCCAGACGGCGACCGACTCTGATTTGGAAGAGTTGACCCGCTGAAACACGTCCTGCTGCGGGATGGAACCCAAGGCCATGGTCAGCAGTGCGGCCGTCCAGCCCAGCAGGTCAATCGGGTCCAGGGTTGGCAGCCACTCAAACTTGCCCTCTGCAGCGGCCTTGCTGATGACGTTGCTCACACCCCCCGCCTGGCTTGCGGCCTCCGCGCTCACCAGCAACAGCCCCACGATGATGATGATCATCTGCAAGAAAGTTGTCACCGCAACAGACCACATGCCGCCGAACACCGTGTAGATCATCACCACACCCATGCCGATCAGCATGCCCTGGTTCATCGAGATGGCGTCGGCAGACAGCACGTTGAACACCAAGCCGAGGGCCGTGATCTGCGCAGCAACCCAGCCCAGATAGGACACGACGATGCACAGCGACACCACCAGTTCGACGTTGCGGCTGTAACGGATTCGGAAGAAGTCACCCAGCGTCAGCAGGTTCATCCTGTAGAGCGGGCGAGCGAAGATCAGCCCGAACAGCACCAGACAGACCGAGGCACCCAGGGGGTCTGAGATCAGCCCGCGAAAGCCCTCGTCCAGGAAGGTGGCCGAGATACCCAGGACGGTCTCCGAGCCGAACCAGGTTGCGAACACCATGGCCATCACCACCGGGAACGGCAGGTGGCGACTGGCGGTGATGTAGTCCCGCGCGCCGTGAACTTGACGGGCGGCATAGAGCCCAACGCCCAGCGAAACCACCAGATAGAGCACCACAAACGTGATTAGCATTGGTCTCCCCTTGAGGGTGCAAAAAACCCGCCGGATTCTATGGACCCAAGGCGCCAACAGGCCAGCGATCGCGGTTTCCTTGCCGCTGGCAGGGTTTTGCCCGCCGCCCGTGACCGAAGGCCTCCTAGGAGGCATGACCTGAGCGGCTCAATCCCAGCAAGTTTGATGCCTGATGACCGCTCGCCGCCTACAATCAAAGGCTTTTTGCCCGCATCCCATGCCAATTTACGCCTACAAGTGCGAGACCTGCGGTCACGCGGCCGATGTCTTGCAGAAGATCTCCGAGCCCGTGCTCACCCAGTGCCCTGCCTGTGGCGCGTCCACCTATGTGAAACAGGTCACAGCGGCGGGGTTTCAACTCAGGGGCTCGGGCTGGTACGTCACTGATTTCCGCGACGGCGGTGGCAAGAAGCCGGACAAGCCCGCAGATCCCAAGGCTGACGGTGATACGGCGCCTGCCAAGCCAGAGGAGGCAGCGGCGGCTGCCTCGGTGCCCAGCTCACCAGCGGCTGCGCCCGTACCGTCCCCGGCCGCAAGCTCCAGCCCTTCCATCTGACGCGACGGCATGAACCGACTTCGCCGCTGGTTCCTGGCTGGGCTGCTGGTGCTGGTGCCGCTGGGCATCACCGTCTGGGTGGTCAACTTCGTCTTCAAGACGCTGGACGGCTCCCTCGACCTGCTGCCAGCCAGCTTCCACCCCGACCGCCTGCTCGGCTTTCACCTGCCGGGCCTGGGGCTGCTGGTCACGCTGCTCGTGGTTCTGTTGGTTGGGGCCGCTGCCAGCAACTATGTTGGCAGCAAGCTGCTTGGCTGGTGGGATGGCCTGCTCGTCCGGATTCCCTTTGTGCGGTCGATCTACTCCGGCGTCAAGCAGGTGTCCGACACCCTGTTCTCGGAGAAGGGCAATGCGTTCCGCAAGGCCATCCTGCTGCAGTATCCGCGTGAAGGCCTTTGGACCATTGGCTTCCTGACAGGGGCGCCCGGCGGCGAACTGCCCCAGCACCTGCCTGGTGAGTACATCAGCGTCTATGTACCCACCACGCCCAACCCCACCTCCGGCTTCTTCCTGATGGTCAAGAAGTCCGAGACGGTGGAGCTGCGCATGTCGGTCGACGAAGCCCTCAAGTACGTCATCTCGATGGGCGTGGTGTCGCCTGCTGCCCCTGCCCCACACAAACCTGTGTGACCTTGTCTGTGTCCCCGTTTCTGGTTTGCCCCTGAACTCATGAGCCTCAACACCCAACTCCGATCTGAATACTGCGGCCTCGTCAGCGAGGCCTTGCTGGGCCAAGAGGTCAAGCTCTGTGGCTGGGTCAACCGACGCCGCGACCACGGTGGCGTGATCTTCGTGGATCTGCGCGACCGCGAAGGCACGGTGCAGGTGGTGTGCGACCCGGATCGCCCGGAGATGTTTGCCGCGGCCGAAAGCCTGCGCAACGAGTTCTGCATCCAGGTCATTGGCAAGGTGCGCGCACGCCCCGCGGGCACCGAAAACGCCAACATCACCAGCGGCAAGATCGAGGTGCTGTGCCTCGAGTTGAAGGTTCTGAACGCCAGCGTGACACCGCCGTTCACCCTGGACGACGACAGCCTGTCCGAAACGACGCGCCTGACCCACCGGGTGCTCGACCTCCGCCGCCCCTACATGCAGCGCAACTTGATGCTGCGCTACCGGGTGGCCATGTCGGTGCGCAAGTACCTGGACGATGCCGGGTTCGTGGACATCGAGACCCCAATGCTCACCAAGAGCACGCCCGAAGGTGCGCGTGACTACTTGGTTCCCAGCCGGGTGCATGACGGCCAGTTCTTTGCCCTGCCGCAGAGCCCGCAGCTCTTCAAGCAGCTGCTGATGGTGGCGGGCTACGACCGCTACTACCAGATCACCAAGTGTTTCCGCGACGAAGATCTTCGTGCTGACCGCCAGCCCGAGTTCACGCAGATCGATATTGAGACCTCCTTTCTCAACGAAGTGGAGATCCGAGCGCTGTTCGAAGGCATGATCCGCAGCGTGTTCAAGACCGCGCTGGGCGTGGATCTGGGCGAATACCCGGTGATGACCTATGCCGACGCCATGCGCCTGTACGGTTCAGACAAGCCTGACCTGCGGGTGAAGATGGTCTTTACCGATGTGACTGACCTGATGAAGGACGTGGACTTCAAGGTCTTCAGCGGCCCAGCCAACGACACCAAGGGCCGGGTGGTGGCCCTGCGCGTGCCGGGTGGCGCCGAGATCAGCCGCAGCGAGATCGACGCCTACACCGAGTTCGTGAAGATCTACGGGGCCAAGGGCCTGGCCTGGATCAAGGTGAACGAGGTGGCCAAGTTCCGCGACGGATTGCAGTCGCCCATCGTCAAGAACATCCATGATGCGGCGCTGACGGAGTTGCTCAAGCGCAGTGAGGCCAAGGACGGCGACATCCTGTTCTTTGGTGCCGACTCTGCCAAAGTGGTGAACGACGCGATCGGTGCCCTGCGGGTGAAGATTGGCCACAGCGAATTCGGCAAGAAGTCGGGCCTGTTCGAGGACCGGTGGGCACCCCTGTGGGTGGTGGACTTCCCGATGTTCGAGTTTGACGAGGAAGGCCAGCGCTGGAACGCGGTGCACCACCCCTTTACTGCTCCGAAAGATGGGCACGAAGACTGGATGGACACCGACCCATCGCGTTGCGAGGCCAAGGCCTACGACATGGTGCTCAACGGCTGGGAACTTGGCGGTGGCTCGGTGAGGATTCACCGTGCCGACGTGCAGAGCAAGGTGTTCAACGCCTTGAAGATCGGCCCCGAAGAGGCACAGCTCAAGTTCGGCTTCCTGCTCGACGCCCTGCAGTACGGCGCCCCGCCGCACGGCGGCATCGCGTTTGGCCTGGACCGCCTGGTCACCCTCATGACCAAGGCCGAGTCGATCCGCGACGTGATTGCCTTCCCCAAGACCCAGCGCGCCCAGTGCCTGCTCACCCAGGCGCCCAGTCCGGTGGACGAGAAGCAGCTGCGCGAACTGCACATCCGGCTGCGCAACCCGCAGCCCGCTTGACGCTCACGCACGGCGCCCAGCCCAGCCCCGTCCCCAGGCAGAACTGGGCATGGTCAAGCCCTTCAAGGTGCCCGAGTCAGTGCTGGTGGTCGTCCACACCGCGGCATTGCAGGTGCTACTCATCCGGCGTGTGGTGGCCTTTGAGGGCCAGCCCGAGTTCTGGCAGAGCGTGACCGGCAGCCTGGACACGCCAGGCGAGGACCTTCGTCTGGCCTGTGCCCGAGAGGTGTTTGAAGAAACCGGCATTCAGGCCGCACCAGCGGCGTTTGCGGACTGGCAGCTCATCAACCGGTACGAGATCTACCCGGTGTGGCGGCACCGCTATGCCCCGGGCGTGACGCACAACACCGAGCACGTCTTTGCCCTGCAGGTGAATGAGGGCACGCCCGTGGTGCTGAACCCGGGTGAGCACACCGCCTGGCAATGGCTGCCGTGGCGCGAGGCGGCCGACAGCTGCTTCTCGGCCAGCAACGCGGAGGCGCTGCTGCAACTGCCCGCACGGGTCGGGGCCTGACCCCTCCGCCAGGGCCCGTTGCTGGCTTGCCCGAGCCGGTTGCGCGGTGCCCCTGCCTGCCGGGCCATACTCCGGCCGTGCGCATCGTCTCCTACAACATCCAGAAAGGTGTGGGCAGCAGCCTGCAGGCGCTGCGGCCGCTGCCACAGCCGCTGGCAGCCATGCTCTCGGGTGGCTCGGTGGCCCGGGCGCGTCAGCCCCTCATCAACCCGCAGCGCCGGCTGCGCATCCATGCGCTGCAAAGCGCACTGGCCACCCTCGACGCCGACCTGGTGTTCCTGCAGGAGGTGCAGGCCGAGCACCGGGGGCACGCCGCGCGCTTCAGGCATTGGCCGGCCGAGGGGCAGCACGATTTCCTGGCCGCCCCCAATGGCCTGACCGCGGTGTACCGAACCAACGCCTTCACACGCCACGGAGAGCACGGCAACGCCTTGCTGACCCGCTTCCCGGTGCTCAGCGTCCACCATCAGGACATCTCCGACCATGCGCTGGAGCAGCGGGGGTTCTTGCATGTGCGGCTGGATGTCGGCAGAGCCGCTGGGCGCGGTGAGTCCCATCGGGTGCTGCACGCCATGGTGGTGCACCTGGGCCTGCTGCACGGCGGGCGCACCCGCCAGGCCAGCGAACTGGTGCGCTACATGGGCCAGCACATCCCGAGCCACGAACCCCTGGTGATGGCGGGCGACTTCAATGACTGGCGCAGCCTGCTGGTGCCCCAGTTCCGCCGGGCGGGCCTCGCGGACGCGGCCCCGCACCGCATCCTCACCTTTCCGGCCCCGCGCCCGCTGCTCCCCCTGGACCGCATCTACCTGCGGGGGCTGGTAGCCCCCAGCATCCAGGCGCTCAAGGGCCCGCCCTGGGCGCGGCTGTCTGACCACCTGCCGCTGCTGGCCGAACTGGCCTGGGCCGGGGAGTGACAGGCTGGGCCGCATGAGCAAGCCGTCGTCCCGCTGGCTCGGGGGCAACCACCTGACGCTGCTGCGAGGTGGGGAGGCCTTGTTTCCCGCCATGGAGGCTGCCTTCGCCGAGGCGCGCACCTCCATCTTCCTGGAGACGTATATCTTCCATGACGACGCTGCGGCCCAGCGCGTGGCCGACGTTCTGGTGGAGGCGGCTGCCCGGGGCGTGCGGGTTCATGTGCTGATTGACGGCTTTGGCAGCGCGGGCACCCTGGGCACTTTGGCGCAGCGTTTCGCAGGCACCGGGGTGGACATGTATGTCTTCCGCCCGGTTTCTGCGCCCTGGCGCGATTTCTTCCGTCCCAGCCGCTGGCGGCGGCTGCACCGCAAGCTGTGCGTGGTGGACGCCCGGGTGGGCTTTGTCGGCGGCATCAACCTCCTGCATGACCAGCTGGACATCCATCACGGATGGAGCGAGGCCCCCCGGCTCGACTACGCGGTGCGGGTGGAGGGCCCGCTGGTGCCCGCCAGCCTGGCGCCCGCAGCACAGCGGCTGTGGGTGCAGGCCGAGCTGCGGCGCAGCCTGTCGCAGGGCGGGTGGCGTGACGAGGTGCGTGCCTTGGCCCAAAGCACCCCGGGCCACGAACGCATGGCCTACCTGAGGGATCTGCTGGACCGGGCGCGCGGCATTGACGCCCAGCAGCAGATGCCGCCAGCAGCGTTGGCGTCGGCCGATCTGGGCGCGCCGATGCGCGCCGCCCTGGTGGTGCGCGACAACTTCCGCGACCGGCGCACCATCGAGCGAGCCTATATCGCGGCCATCCTGTCAGCGCGGCAGAGCATCAAGATCATCACGCCCTACTTCTACCCGGGGCGGCTGCTGCGTC
>CAZRRW010000009.1:5663-11492 GCA_964602505.1 uncultured Burkholderiaceae bacterium | reverse complement strand
GGCCCTGCGCCGCGCGGCGCGACGCGGGGTGGCCATCACGCTGGTGATGCAGGGCCGCTTTGACTACAAGGCTGCCGAGTGGGCGGCCAAGGCGGTCTACGACGAGCTGCAGGCCACCGGCATCCGCATCGTCGAGTACACGCCCGCCTTCTTGCACGCCAAGGTGGCGGTGGTGGATGCGCATGGCCGCAGCCCGTGGGCCACGGTGGGCAGCAGCAACATCGACCCGCTGTCCCTGCTACTCAACCGCGAGGCCAATGTCATCGTGCGCGATGGCCCTTTTGCCCAGGTGCTGGAGGCCGAGATCGACCAGGCCATTGCGGCCAGCCGCGAGGTGCCGCCCCTGCAACACACCAGCCCGCTGCGCCGCTGGCTGCACAAGGGCGCCGTGGCCGCAGCGGCGCGGCTACTGATGTGGTGGACTGGCCTGACCGGGCGCTATTGAGCGCGAGTCCCGCTCAACCGGGCGTCATGCGGGCGTCATGTGGGCAAATCGCGGCTGGCTCACGCCGTCGATCACCACCGCCTCGGTGAACATCGCGTAAGGGCGCACCCAGTCGCCGCTGGCGTTGTAGAGCGGCCGATACAGCACCAGGGGTTCCAGGGTCTCGCTGTGGCGCACGACGCCCAGCACCTCGTACTCGCCGCCCTTGTAGTGGCGGTAGCGGCCCAGGAGAAGGGTGGGCAGGGGTGCAGGTCGTCGGTGGGGGTGGCATGGGGCTCAGGCATGGCGTGCAGCATGGCGCTAACCTCCGGCGGCCTGACGCCCATGTCTGACGACCTCATCATCCAGCGCCCCGAGGGCTTGTACTGCCCGGCGGGCGACTTCTTCATCGACCCCTGGCGCAAGGTGGCGCGTGCGGTCATTACCCATGCCCACGCCGACCATGCCCGCAGCGGCCATGCCCACTACCTGGCCGCCGCCCCGGCTGAACAGGTGCTGAAGGCTCGCCTGGGGGCCATTGATCTGCAGACTTTGGCCTACGGCGAAGCGCTGGACATCAACGGGGTGCGCGTCAGCCTGCACCCGGCCGGGCACGTGCTGGGCTCTTCGCAGGTCCGGCTGTCGCATCAAGGCCAGGTGTGGGTGGCCTCGGGGGACTACCGCCCCACACCTGTGGGGGCGGTGCCCGACCCCACCTGTACGCCGTTTGAGCCGGTGCGCTGCCACACCTTCATCACCGAAAGCACCTTTGGGCTGCCGGTCTACCGCTGGCGGCCTGATGGCGAAGTGTTTGCTGACATTGCCGCCTGGTGGCAGGCCAATGCGGCCCTTGGACGGGCCAGCGTGCTGCTGGCCTACAGCTTTGGCAAGGCCCAGCGCCTGTTGGCGGGCGTGGCGGCGGCTGTGGGCAACGGCGCACCCGGCCCCTTCATCTGCCACGGCGCGGCACAGGCCATGAACCACGCCTACCGTGCCACTGGCGTGGCCCTGCCCCAGACCCAGTTGCCCAGCGAGGTGACCGACAAAGCATCGCTGCGCCGGGCCTTGGTGTTGGCACCGCCCAGCGTGTCGGGCGGCACCTGGCTGCGCCAGTTTGGGGCAGAGGCCCAAGTGGCCTTTGCCAGCGGCTGGATGCAACTGCGCGGCAACCGGCGCCGCGGCGGCTATGACCGGGGGTTTGTGTTGAGCGACCACGCTGACTGGCCAGGCTTGGTGGGGGCCATTGGCGCCACCGGGGCCGAACGGGTGATCGTGACCCACGGCGCTGAGGCGGTGATGGTGCGTTGGCTGCAAGGCCAAGGCTTGCAGGCAGGCAGCTTTACCACCGAGTATGGGCAGGAAGAAGCCGAGGAAGCCACTTGATTCGATGTTTTTGCTTGTTAATAGTGAATTTAATTGAACTTATGAATGTCGTATTTGGTAATCATGCAAGTCAGAGCAGCCCGACTTCATTGAACCCTTTTGGTTTTTCCGGGCATCTCAATAGACCTCTCATATCGCCCCAGCATTGAACTCGTTTGCCCTCCTGTTTGCCGCCCTGGACGCCAGCACCGCCACGCTGGACAAGCTGGCGGCGCTGAAGCGTTACTTCGCCAGCGCCAGCATGGACGACGCGGCCTGGGCAGCCTACTTTCTGGCCGGCGGCAAACCCCGGCAGGTGGTGCGCACCGCCGAGCTACGCCTGGCGGCCCTGCAGGCCAGCGGGCTCGAGGAATGGCTGTTCGACGAGTGCTACCAGGCGGTGGGCGACCTGGCCGAAACCATTGCCCACCTCACCGAGACCACCGCCCAGCCAGCCTCTGGCCCAGCCCAGGAGGGCCTGGCTGCATGGGTGGCACGCTTGCAGGCCCTCAAGGCCGTGGGCGAGGCCGAGCGGGTGGCGCAGCTGGTGGCCTTGTGGCGCGGGCTCGACTGGGCCGGGCGCTTCTTGCTGACCAAGCTGATTGGCGGTGGCTTTCGGGTGGGCGTAAGCAAGCTTCTGGTGCAGCGGGCCCTGGCTGAGCAGTTTGGGCTGGACGCCAAGGTGGTGGCGCAGCGGATGATGGGCTTCTCCGGCGCGAAAGTGGCCCCCGACGCCCTGCGCTTTGCCCAGATCATCAGCCGCGACGCCAACCCCAGCCTCGACGCAGGCCAGCCCTACCCCTTCTTTCTGGCGCATCAGCTGGACGGCCCGCCCGACGCCATGGGTGACGCCAGCGACTGGCTGGCCGAGTGGAAGTTCGACGGCATTCGCGGCCAGCTCGTCAAGCGGGCCGGGCAGGTCTGGCTGTGGAGCCGAGGCGAGGAGCTGGTGACCGAGCGCTTTCCCGATGTGGCTGCGCTTGCGTCGGGCCTGCCAGATGGCACCGTGCTCGACGGCGAGGTGTTGGCCTGGCTGCCCGGCCAGGCGTGGCCAGCCCCGTTTGCCCTGCTGCAGCAGCGCATCGGGCGCAAGACACTGGGCAAGGCGGTGCTGGCCAAGGCACCCTGCGCCTTCGTGGCCTATGACCTGTTGGAGCACGACGGCCAGGACATCCGCCCACTGCCGCAGGCCGAGCGCCGGGCCCGGCTGCAGGCCGTTTGCGCCGCCGCCCCTGGGCTGCGCCTGTCGCCGCTGCTCGCGGCCGAAAGCTGGAGCAGCCTGGCCACCCAGCGTGCCGCCGCCCGCGAACGCGGGGTCGAGGGGCTGATGCTCAAGCATCGCGAGGCGGCCTACGGTACCGGGCGCACCAAGGCGAGCGGCACCTGGTGGGGGTCTTGGCTGAAATGGAAACTCGACCCCATGAGCGTGGACTGCGTGCTCATCTATGCCCAGGCGGGCCATGGGCGGCGCTCTGGCGTGTACACCGACTACACCTTTGCGGTGTGGAGCCGCCCACCGCGCAGCGCCGCCGAGGCGCAGGCCGTGGTGGAGGCCATCGCGGCCCGCATGCCTCCGCCCGTGCCCACCCCTGAGGAGCCCGAGCCCCTGACCCTGGTGGCCTTTGCCAAGGCCTACTCAGGCCTCACCGACGAAGAGTTCAAGGCGGTGGACGCCGTCATCCGCAAGACCACGCTGGAGAAGTTTGGCCCGGTGCGCAGCGTGCGCCCAAGCCTGGTGTTCGAGCTGGGGTTTGAGGGCATCAACCCCAGCACCCGCCACAGGAGCGGCGTGGCGGTGCGCTTTCCGCGCATGCTGCGCATCCGCCATGACAAACCGCTGCACGAGGCCGACAGCCTGGACAACCTGAAGCGCTTGATGGGGCCCTCGCAGGCCAGCGCGTCGCCCGGGCCCGACGGTTAGCCCTTGGTCACGGCACCAACCAGCGCGCCTGACCGTTCACCAGGTCGAATCCGGCGCGGCGGTGGCCGCTGCGGCCGAGTTCCAGCCAGTCGAAGTGGGTGGCCGTAGCCACCAATACACCGAAGTGCGGTGCCAGCCCGAGTTGGGCTGGGCTGTCGCTGGGCAAGACAGCGCCGGGGGCAAGCGGGCTCAGGTAGTCGCCCGCCGATGGGCTGCTCTTCACCTGCTGCCAGCGCTGCGCAACCTCGGCCTCATCTGTGAGCAAGGCCACGGTGGCCGACACGCGAAGCTGCCAATGTTTTTGCGGGCTCCAGAACAGCAGCGTGGCATTCGGGTTTGCGGCGATCTGTGCCACCTTGGGCGAACGGGTGTCGGTGTAGATGAGCAGCTGCCTCGCCTCGGCTTTCACCTCGCGCAGTACCACCGTACGCGCGTTGGCGCTTGGCGATCCATCGTCTGGCATGGCCACCGAGGCCAGCACGGGGGTGCGCCAGGCGTGGTGCTTGTCGTGCACCGCGCGCGACAACTCTCGCCAAAGGCCGTCGAGCAACTCAGTCAGCCCGCTCGGGGCGGACGCATCGGTGGAAGCCTGGGTGCTCACGCCTCGCGCCGCAGCGCTGGGGTCAGGAGGTTTCCCGCCGAAGGGCGGGAAAGAGGATCACGTCGCGAATGCTGGGGCTGTCGGTCAGCAGCATCATCAGCCGGTCGATGCCAATGCCGCAGCCGCCGGTGGGGGGCATGCCGTACTCGAGTGCGCGGATGTAGTCGGCGTCGAAGAACATGGCCTCTTCGTCACCCGCGTCCTTGGCCCCAGCCTGCGCTGAGAAGCGCGCGGCCTGGTCTTCCGCATCGTTCAGCTCGCTGAACCCGTTGGCGATTTCCCGCCCGGTGATGTAGAGCTCAAAGCGCTCGGTGATGTCCGGGCGGGTGTCGCTGGCGCGGGCCAGGGGAGAGATGACGGTGGGGTGCTCGCAGATAAAGGTGGGCTGCCAGAGCTTTTCTTCCACCTCCTGCTCAAACAGGGCCACCTGCAGGGCCTGCACATTGGCCTTGGCCGCCGGGGAGAGCTTGTCGCGCTCGTCGGCGTGCAGGCGGCCCAGCAGGTAGGCTGCGTCAGTGGTTTGCGCCTCTGAGCAGCCAGCGTGCTTCTGCAGGGCCTGCGGAATGGTCAGGCGTTCGAAGGCAGCCCCCAGGTCGACCGCCTGGCCCTGGTAGCTCAGGGCTGTGGTGCCCACCGCCTTGAGCGCCGCGTCGCGCAGCAGGGCCTCGGTGAAGCTCATCAGGTCCTGGTAGTTCCAGTACGCTGCGTAGAACTCCATCATGGTGAATTCGGGGTTATGGCGCACCGAGATGCCTTCGTTGCGGAAGTTGCGGTTGATCTCGAACACCCGCTCAAACCCGCCCACCACCAGGCGCTTGAGGTACAGCTCGGGCGCGATGCGCAAGAACATCTCCTGGTCGAGCGCGTTGTGGTGCGTCACGAACGGCTTGGCATTGGCCCCGCCCGGGATGGGGTGGAGCATGGGCGTTTCCACCTCCAGAAAGCCGTGTTCCACCATGAAGGCGCGGATGCCGCTCACGGCCTTGCTGCGGGCGGTGAAGCGCTGGCGGGCCGCCTCGTCGGTGATCAGGTCGACATAGCGCTGGCGGTACTTGAGCTCCTGGTCGGCCACGCCGTGGAACTTGTCGGGCAGGGGGCGCAGGCTTTTGGTGAGCAGGCGCAGCGAGGTGGCCTTGAGGGTGAGCTCACCCGTCTTGGTGATGAAGAGCGTGCCCTCCACGGCGATGATGTCGCCCAGGTCCCAGTGCTTGAAGGCGTCGTACACCTGCTCACCCAGCGCGTCCTTGGTCAGGTAGGCCTGGATGCGGCCCGAACCGTCCTGCAGGGTGGCGAAGCTGGCCTTGCCCATCACTCGCTTGAGCATCATGCGGCCGGCCACGCGGGCGCGGTGGCCCAGGGCCTCGAAAGCGGCCCGGGCCTCTTCGCTGGGCGGGCTGCCGTCGGCATTCATGGCCACCGGGTGGGCGGCGTGCAGTGCGGCGGCCTGGTGGCTGGGCTTGAAGTCGTTGGGGAAGGCGGCGGCGCCCTCGGCCGCCGCCTTGGCGCGGATGGCGGCCAGTT
>CAZRRW010000009.1:0-5619 GCA_964602505.1 uncultured Burkholderiaceae bacterium | reverse complement strand
ATCGGTCATGGCTCAGACAGTGAGGGCGGCAGGCGGGGGCCAGGAGAGCAGGGGCTTGAGTGGGCGTGGGGCAGCGCGGAATTCTAGGAAGCCTCTGTCGCAACCCGGCGTTGCCGTTGCTTCAGTCTCTGCCACCATAGCCCCCGGGATAATCGCAGCATGTTGTGGAAGGGTGCACTGGCTGGCCTGCTGCTGATGTTGGGCAGTCGCGTGCTGGGCCTGCTGAGGGAAACGGCCCTTGCAGCCAGCCTGGGGGCTAGCGCCGAGGCTGACGTCGCCATCACGCTGATTCTTGTTCCGGATCTGGTGGTCGGGGTACTGGCCGGAGGTGCGCTGTCGTTGGTGCTCTTGCCGTACTGGGCGGGGATTCCGCCAGAGCGGCGCTGGCGCTCACAGCAATGGGTGGTGAAGTCCGGCGCCAGCCTGGCGGCTACGATAGCGCTGGCGCTGGCGCTGTGGCCAGGCGCGCTTCACTGGTTGGTGCCGGGTGTGATGGTCGCTTCCCCGCCTGCTGGCCTTTCTGCTGCCTGGTGGGTGACGCTGGCCGCATGCCCGCTCGCCATGGCTGCTTCCGTCTGGGCCACTCGCAGCCAAGCCGAAAGCGACATGGTGGGTTTCTTTGGTGGCAACTTCATCTTCAGCAGCCTTGTCATGCTAGCCCTGGCTGCGGTGTATGGCGGCGCCCGTCCTGAGGTGCTGGTGGTCGGGGTGGGCGTGTGGCTGGCCTGCCTCGTCAGGTCAGTCTGGTCCTGGCGTCGGGTTCAGGCCTTTGCGCCAGGCCAGCAAGCCGTGGTTTCCGGCAGTCCGTTGAGGTCTCAGGGGCGTCTGTGGGCGAGCGTGGTCGTGTCCGCCGTCCTAGCCAGCGCAGCCCCCATGTTGCTGGCCCTGGGCGCCCGCGCACTGGCCTCACAGCAAGGTGGCGGCGCGCTCGCCATCTTTGCCTTTGCCTGGAAACTGGTTGAATTGCCTTGGTCGGCTGGCATTCAGGTGGTGGCCGCAGTGGCCTTTGCGTCACTGGCAGCCGTGGTCTCCGCAGCCGGCGTTCAGGCAGGCGGCGGGCGGCGGATCCAGTTCGCCTTTGTGGCAGCGATGGGCGTGGCGTTGGCGGCAGCTGGCCTGATCGCTTTGGCGTCCGAGACTTTTGCCTCATGGCTGTACGGCTGGGGTCGGATGCGTGGAGACGTGGCATCTCTCGCCGAGGTGGCTGCCTTGGCGCGCACAGCGGCATGGGCGCTTCCTGCGCTGGCCTTGCATGCGGTTGGTGCCATTCTGGTTGCATGTGCGTCCCGCTTGAGGCATTTGGTATTGCCCGTGACGCTGGTTCTCGCCGCCACCTTCGTAACGCTGGCGCAGGCGCAGCCAGACGACGCGATGCTGATCATGGTGCTCGGCCAGTGGGGCTTGGCCTTGGCCACGATGGTGGTTGCTGCGCCGGTACTGATTCAGGCACGAAAGGCGAGCTGAATGGCGGACGTGTCAAGCAAGTTGACCGCGTCACAGCGCTGGACGGAATGCCTGTTGCTGCTGGTGGTCATCGTACCCCTGTGGCTGCTTACCAGAGACTTGTTTGCTGGCAGTGCGGCAGCGTTTGCAGAGCAGACGGGCTTGCGCGATGGTCTTCGCGAGCAGTTACGGGCCGGCAATGCGTTTCATGCCATCGTGTTCTACGAGATGGTGATGAGCCTCGGCGATTGGACGGGCTGGGGGTATCTGTTCTGGGCACGGGTGGTCGCGAGTCTGCTGGTCATTGGGGTGTTTGCAGAGCAGGCGCATGTGGCACAGCGGCTGTTCGGGTTTGACCGGGAGGCGGCCAGGTGGTTATCGCTCGCGGCGACGTTGACGCCGTTCTGGTACACGCTGGCCTCTTCAGATATTACGGCGATTGCCCTTTGGTGGTGGCTCATGCTGCTGGGTTGGCGGATTGCCTCAGATCCATCCAGGCACTCCCTGGTGCGCGTGATCGGCTTGCCGGTGTTGGCTCTTTCGTTCACCTGGCCTTCTCTGATGGTCTTTGCACTGGCCATGCAAGGCTGTCTCTGGTGGCGTGACGAGGCGCTGCGGCGACGTCACCTGGCGATGGGCATGGTGATGCTGGCAGTGGCCGTGACGATGTACAGCCTGGTGAGGTGGGTCGTACCGCCGAGTGGATACTTCTCGGGCACGTACAACGTCGTGCTGATCACGAGCTCGAGTCCTTCGGATTGGCTGCGTATGGTGCGGGCTGCGGCGATGTTTGGCACGTGGATGGTGGTGCCATGCCTTGCATGCGCATTGGTGATGGCATGGGTCGCTCTGGGGCCCGCCGGTACGGTATCCCACAGCTCGCCGGTAGCGGTCGAGCGCATTCCTGCCGGCACCTTCGCCCGCGCGACGCTGTTGTTGGGAGCCGCCTCATTGGCCTACGTGGCGGTGGGCAAGGGTGCGCCGCTGTTTACGCCAACGGCGTACGGGCAGGGCATTACCGAGCAGTTGCTTCGCGCCACTCACTACGGCGCGTTCTCGCCGACATGGGCCAACACCTCGCAACGGCATGCAGTCCTGCTGGGCTTGCCTCTTGCGGCCTTTTCGTGGGCTCTGTCGGCGTGGTTGCTCAGGGTATTCGGCAGAGGGTCAGCCTTGCGAAGTATCCGTGTGTTGTTCGGAAGTGTTGCGATCGCGTTTCTGGTCTGGCTGGTCCCGTCTTATCACAACAAGCTGGCTCATCAAGCTGCCGAACTGAGCCTTGTCGGCGGACTTCGGCAGGTGTCGCCCCCCCCACCCGGCTTCGTCAGCCTTCGATACGGCCCAGTCGCGGACTGGTTCATAGGTCCAGGCGACAGCAATCTGATCCTGCGGACGGCTTGGGGCTCTTCCGTTCACTACAGTCTGTTTCATGCGATTGATGCGGCAGAGCGTGAGCAGCAGTGGATCTTTCATGCCTATGTCAAAGCCCAAGGGGGGGTGCTTGGTGGGCCTGTGGCCCACTTCAATGGGTTTCAGGGGCCCTTGAACGAGGCCTGTATGTCAACATTTGAGGCAAGCTTGCCCGTTCTTGGCTTCGCACAGATCTGGACGGCCGGGTTGTGGCCCGATGCGGTACCCCCCGCCCAGGTTCGTCTGCACAGTTCGGATTGCCGGGAAGGTCGGACCCTGCCTAACCCTATGCCAGGCAAGAGGATCATTCCATGAACACCCAGTCCATGACTGTATTGGCTCAGATCAAGCAGAACCCGAAACTGGCGTACTACTTCGCGCAGAAGGCGGTACGTGTGCCGGGGCTCAGAGCACCACTGGCAGTACTGGCCCGTCTAGGGGTGCCGCCTGCCCAAATCGATCCTGAGTATGCAGCCCCCGCCCGCGAGGCATTTCGTACCTTGTCGCGCGACGGCCTGGTGATGTTGCCTACGTTGCGTCTCGACGCCGATGCGCTGGCGAGCATCCATGCCCAACTGCGCGATACGCCGCTGAGCAGCTATTACGCGTCGAACGAGCGTTTCCAGCTCTCGGCGGTGCCTGGCGACCAGACCAAACTGACGCATGCGCTAAGCAGCGTACTGTCATGTCAAGAGCTGGTGCGCTTGGCCAATCACCCTTTGGTGCTGTCGCTGGCTGGTCTGGCGCTCGGGGCAAAGCCCACCTTGGCGGCAGCACTGGCTTGGTGGACGTTTGGTGAACATCAGTGCCCCGGGCGTGAGCACTTTGACGACGTTTACCACCGGGACGTTGATGATCTGGCATTTGTGAAACTTTTTGCGTATCTGACCGATGTGAATGAGCGCAACGGCGCACACAGTTTTGTGAAAGGGTCTCACCGGTCGGCGCGGCTCATGCGGCGCGGCCCGATCCGTGACGAAGAGGTCGCTCGGGTGTTTCCGGGCCAGGCGATCACCCTCACAGGCCCGGCGGGCACGGTGTTCATGGAGAACACCTGGGGGATCCACCGGCCACTTCTGGCCACTGAGGGAAGGCGTCTGATCTTCTCCGCCGTATACACCCTCCGCTCTGTGCTGCCTGGTCAGCAAGGCCCGTCAGATCTGCCGCTGCCTCCGGGCATTGATTCCTATGTCAATCGCCGCCTGTATCGCCTAGGCTGAGATGGCGTGATTGAGCTGATCCAGATCACCAATGACCCTTTGCTCGCCGAGGCGCTGGATGCCTGCGCTCCGGTGCTGGGGCCGCTGCGTTTGATGGTGGACATGGAGTCCATGGGCAAGGCTGAGCGGCAGGCGGGCCGCAACACCTTCATCAGTGCGCACCACTGGGCCGATGTGGCCAAGGTGCGCCGTGCTGCGCCAGGTCTGCCCCTCATGGTGCGCGTCAATCCATGGCACGCTGGGACCCCCGGCGAGATTGATCAGGCCATCGATGGCGGGGCCGACCGGCTGATGCTGCCCATGTTTGCCGATGCCCTGACCTTGGCCCGGTTCTGCGAGGCCGTGGCGGGGCGGCTACCGGTCACCGCCTTGCTGGAAACGGCAGGCGCTCTGGACAGTTTGGACCAGTGGGTGCTGCAACCCGGCTTGGCCGAGGTGTTCGTGGGGTTGAACGACTTGCATCTGTCGCTGGGGCTGCCCTTCATGTTCCTGCCTCTGGCCGACGGCACGGTGGCGAAGGTGGCCCAGACCGTCCAGCGCGCTGGACGGCGATTTGGTTTTGGCGGCATTGCCCGCATGGACGAGGGCCTGCTGCCGGGCCGTGCCGTGCTGGCGGAGCACGTAAGGCTTGGCTCCTCATCGGTCATCTTGTCCCGCACCTTCCACCGTTTTGCCAATGACGCCGAGCGGATGCTGGCCCTGCCGACATTCGCGCTGGAGCTGCGCCGGCTGCGGGCTGCAGAGCAGGGGCTGCGGGCGAGGCCTGAAGCACAGATCCAGGCCGACGGCCAGCGTGCGCAGGCCTTGATCAGCCAGATTGCCGGTGCCATGCGGCCAGCAGGGCTGCTGTGACAAGGTGGGCATGAAGCGCCTGTTGGACATTGCCGCCGCCTTGTTCACCCTGGCACTGACCTGGCCGCTGCTGCTCGTGTGCGCAGTGGCCATTTGGGTCGACAGTGGCCGCCCCGTGTTGTTCTGGCAAGAGCGTGTGGGGCGCGGTTGCAGGCCCTTTCGCATCGCCAAGTTCCGCACTATGGTGGTGGGAGCGGCCAGCCTGGGGCCCCACTTCACCCAAGCGGGTGACGCCAGAGTCACCCGCACGGGGCGCTGGATCCGCCGCCTGAGCCTGGACGAACTGCCGCAGCTTTGGAATGTGCTGATGGGAGACATGAGCATCGTGGGGCCGCGGCCCGACGTGCCAGCCCAGGAGGCCGGCTACACGCCAGCCCAATGGCGGCAGCGCCACCAGGTGCGCCCGGGCATCACCGGTCTGGCGCAGGCTTTGTACCGGTCCTCGGCCACGGCCGAGCAGCGCATCGAGGCCGACCTGCGTTACGTGCGTGAGGCCTCGCTCTGGCTGGACCTGAAGATCGTGGGCTGGACGCTGGCTCGCCTGTCGGGCCGAGGGACCAACTGATGTGCGGCATCTTCGGCCATGTCGGTCGTGGGCAGGCGCCCTGGCCCACGGCACGCCTGTCGGCCATGGCGGCGTCGCTGGTGCACCGTGGCCCTGACGACGAGGGTATCTGGCGGCTACCTGATGGCA
>CAZRRW010000008.1:6093-23639 GCA_964602505.1 uncultured Burkholderiaceae bacterium | reverse complement strand
AGCAAAGCGGCCTGAAGGCTACCTTGCCGCGGCTGAAGATCCTGGAGGTGTTCCAGACGGCCCCGGTGCGGCACATGACCGCTGAGGACGTGTTCAAGCGCTTGCTGATGGAGGACGCAGACATCGGGCTGGCCACGGTGTACCGGGTGCTCACCCAGTTTGAGCAGGCCGGCATCCTGGCGCGTAGTCAATTCGAGCAGGGCAAGGCCGTCTATGAGCTGGACGAGGGCAAGCACCATGACCACCTGGTGTGCCTGGATTGCGGGCGCGTCGAGGAGTTCTACGACGCCGAGATCGAGCAGCGGCAGCACGAGGTGGCCGCTGCCAAGGGCTTCAAGCTGCAAGACCATGCGCTGAGCCTGTACGCGGCCTGCACCAAGACGGATTGTCCCCACCGCGGGGCGGCCGCTTGACGCTTCGTAAAATCACGAGTTTGCCGAATTTTTCCGGCGTTACGGAGTGTGCCCGTGCTGATTTCCCCCGCTTTTGCCCAAACCGCACCCGCTGCCCAGGCTGGCGGCGGCGACATGCTGATGAGCATGCTGCCCTTGGTGCTGATGTTCGTCATCCTGTACTTCATCATGATCCGCCCGCAGATGAAGCGCCAGAAGGAGCACCGCGCCATGATTGATGCCCTGGCCAAGGGCGACGAGATCGTCACTGGCGCGGGTTTCCTGGGCAAGGTGACCCGGCTGGATGACAGCTACATCACGGTTGAGCTCGCCGACGGCGTCGAGGTGCAGATGCAGCGCCAGTCGGTGGTGCAGTTGCTGCCCAAGGGCACCGTCAAGCGCGCCGCGGCTTGACCGCGCCTGGCATTCCCTGAGTCGACCGCCCCTTTTTTGGCCGCGCGACCTTGACGCGACTGCCGCAGGAGCCTGGATGAACCGTTACCCCTGGTGGAAGTACGTCATCATCGCGATCGCGGTGGTGGTGGGTGTGCTCTATACCGTGCCCAACTTCTTTGGTGAGGCGCCCGCCGTGCAGGTCTCCAGCGGCAAGGCGACCCTGAAGCTGGATGCCAGCGTGACGAGCCGCGTCGAGGCGGCTCTTGCTGCCGCCCAGCTCAAGGCCGACGGGGTCAGTTTCGACGGCAACTCGGTGCGAGCCCGCTTCCCAGACCCGGACACTCAGCTCAAGGCCCGGGATGTGCTGCAGAAGGCCTTCAATCCCGACGCGAACGACCCGTCGTACATCGTTGCGTTGAACCTGGTGTCGCGCTCGCCCGCGTGGATGAGTGCCATTCGGGCCCTGCCCATGTACCTGGGGCTGGATCTTCGAGGTGGGGTGCACTTCCTGATGCAGGTGGACATGAAGGCAGCGCTCGGCAAGCGGGCCGAGTCGCTGGCGGGGGATTTGCGCACCACCATGCGTGACAAGGGCATCCGGCATTCGGGCGTCACCGTGGACCGCGCCAAGGCGGCGGTTGAGGTGCGGTTCCGCGATGCCGATACCCTGGCCAAGGCCAAGGCCATGCTGGCGAGCGATTTCCCCGATCTGCAGGCCGTTGAGTCGCAGGAGGGCATCGAGTTTCGAGTGGTGGCAACACTGAAGCCGGATGCCGCGAAACGGGTGCAGGAGATGGCCCTCAAACAGAACATCACCACGCTGCACAACCGCATCAACGAACTCGGTGTGGCCGAGCCGGTGATCCAGCAGCAGGGGGCCGACCGCGTGGTGGTGCAGCTGCCGGGCGTGCAGGACGTGGCCAAGGCCAAGGACATCCTGGGCCGTACCGCCACCCTGGAGCTGCGCATGGTGGATGAGTCGGGTGAGGCTGCCGCAGCCACCACGGGCGCTGCCCCAGTGCCTTTTGGCTCGGAGCGCTACAACGACCGAAACGGCCAGCCCATCATCATCAAGCGCCAGGTCATCCTGACCGGCGAGAACCTGACTGACGCGCAGCCTGGCTTTGACAGCCAGACCCAGGAGCCCACGGTCAACCTGACGCTCGATGCCAAGGGCGCCCGCATCTTCAAGGACATCACGCGGGAGAACGTAGGCAAGCGCATGGCGATCTTGCTATTTGAAAAAGGCAAGGGCGAGGTGGTGACAGCGCCGGTCATCCGCAGCGAAATCGGCGGTGGACGGGTTCAGATTTCGGGCCGCATGACCACGCAGGAGGCCAATGACACCTCGCTGCTGCTGCGCGCGGGCTCGCTGGCCGCGCCGATGGAGATCATTGAGGAGCGCACCATCGGCCCCAGCCTGGGGGCTGAGAACATCGCCAAAGGCTTCAACTCGGTGCTGTACGGCTTTGCTGCCATCGCCGTGTTCATGTGCGCCTACTACCTGCTGTTCGGGGTGTTTTCAACCATTGCCCTGGGTGTCAATCTGCTGCTGCTGTTTGCTGTGCTGTCCATGCTGCAGGCCACCCTGACCTTGCCGGGCATTGCCGCCATCGCCCTCACCTTGGGCATGGCCATTGACTCGAACGTGCTCATCAACGAGCGGGTGCGCGAGGAGCTGCGGGCTGGCATCGCGCCGCAGCAGGCCATCAACATCGGTTACGAGCGGGCGTGGGCCACCATCCTTGACTCGAACATCACCACGCTGATCGCAGGGGTGGCCCTGCTCATCTTTGGCTCTGGCCCGGTGCGTGGCTTTGCGGTGGTGCATTGCCTGGGCATCCTGACCTCGATGTTCTCCGCGGTGTTCTTCTCGCGTGGCCTGGTCAACCTCTGGTATGGCCGACAGAAGAAGCTGAAGTCGGTGTCGATCGGCCAAGTTTGGCGGCCCGACGCGGGCGTCGCCAAACCCGCCAACATGAAGGCCTGAGGAGCGCACCATGGAGTTTTTCCGTATCAAGCGCGACATTCCGTTCATGCGCTATGCGCTCATCTTGAACGCGGTGTCGTTCGTGACCTTTGCGCTGGCGGTTTTTTTCCTGGTCACCAGGGGGCTGCATCTGTCGATCGAGTTCACAGGTGGCACCGTGATTGAGGTGGAGTACGCCCAGGCCGCGGACATCGCCAAGACCCGCGAACGCGTGGAAGCGATGGGCTTTGGCGAAGTCCAGGTTCAGAAGTTCGGAACCTCGCGCGACGTGATGATCCGCTTGCCTCTGCGGGGCGATGTCAAACAGGCGGATCTGGTGGATCGCGTGTTTGGCGAGCTCTGCAAGGCTGAATCGGGCACGGTGGAGCGCCACAGCGCGGTGAGCAACAAGGGAGAGCAGATCACCCGTCAGGTGTGCTCCGTCAATGCGGCTGAGCCGGTCAAGCTGTCGCGAAGCGAGTTCGTTGGGCCTTCGGTTGGGGCGGAGCTGGTGCAGAACGGCCTGATTGCACTGGGCATCACCATCCTCGGCATCATGATCTACTTGGCTTTCCGCTTCGAGTGGAAGTTTGCGGTGGCGGGCATCATCGCCAACCTGCATGACGTGGTGATCATCCTTGGTTTCTTCGCGTTCTTCCAGTGGGAGTTCTCGCTGTCGGTGCTGGCGGCTGTGCTGGCCGTGCTGGGGTACTCGATCAATGAGTCGGTGGTCATCTTCGACCGGATCCGCGAGGCGTTTCGCCGATACCGGAAGATGAGCACCCGCGAGGTGATTGATCACGCCATCACCTCGACGATGAGCCGCACCATCATCACCCACGGATCGACCGAGGCGATGGTGCTGTCAATGCTGATCTTTGGCGGGCCAACGCTGCACTACTTTGCCCTGGCGCTCACCATCGGCATCGTGTTCGGCATCTACTCCTCAGTCTTCGTTGCGGCAGCCATTGCCATGTGGCTGGGCGTCAAGCGGGAGGATCTGGTCAAGGCGGGCACCCGCAAAGAGGGTGATCCGAACGATCCCAACGCCGGGGCGACAGTCTGAGTCCTGCCCGTGGATGGCGTGCGCGCCCGTGTGCAGAGCACCTGGTTTGCTATTCTTTGAAGGCCATTGACAGGCCATCGTGTTGAATCCGAACGCCACATCCACTCCGATGCGTGACCCGTCGTCCATCGCGCGGGAAGCGCGCTGGCGCTTGGTGGATGGGATATGTGCTGGGTTCGATCCGATTTCCAAGGCCGTTGAGGCGCAGCTGGTCGAACTGGCGGCCGAGTCGGCCACCGGGAAGGTGGCCACAGAGCGTCGAGACATGTGGATTGCGTTTCGTGACCGGCGGGCAGCCTGGGTACAGGCGCTGGTGGTGGGTTTCAGTGCTGCCAAGGATCGGTCTGGACGGGCTTCCCGCGCAGAGTCCAAGGCAAAGACACCGCTCACGCCATCGGACTTTTCGCTGGTGGAGGATGACGTCATCACCAACGAGGTGCTGTCTTCCCGTCTGGCCTTCATGGTGATCGACGCACTGTCGTTCGAACTCAACCATCTGAAGGCCCGGATCGCTGAACTGGAAGGTGTGGTTGATCTGGACGGCGACGACCTGGTCCGTCCTGAGCGCCAATGTCGACTGGTGTTGGAGACTTGGCGTGAAGTGGGGTTTGATGAGGGGCAGTGGCGGCTGGTTCAACCGATGCTGCAGAAACCGCTTTGCGAGTTGATTGCCAAGCAGTTTCACGACACCAACGAGTGGCTGGTGGCCCAGGGTGTGATGCCAGAGGTGGATCTGCGTGGGCGGCTCAGACGCACCACGGATGCGAAGGCTGCGGCCGGCACTGTGTCGGCACCACCCCATGCGCCCATGGAGGGCCATGCCCCGTCTGCGCTTTCCGAGGGGGGCACACCCGCTGTTGGCTCCTCAGGCACGCCCGTCGGTGGCGCGCCCTTCTCGGGCGGTGGCCAACCTGGGGGTGGAGCTTTCTTTGGTGGGCCTGCGACGTCTGCCTCGCATGCCACGTCAGGGCCTGCTGACCGCGGGGGAGTCCCCTACGGAGGCGGCGGGGGCTTTGTTGGCGGTGGCGGTGGCGGTGGCGGTGGCGGTGGCGGTGGCGGTGGCGGTGGCGCTTCCGTCATGACCGCGCCGGGGCATCGCGCATCACCCGGACTTTCTGGTCCTGCGGCGGGCCAGGTCGCTTCGCCAGGTGAGCAACCGATTCAAGGTCTGCTGCCGCGCACGCCGATGCCTGGGCCGTCCAGCCCGGGTGCGCCACCTGGCCTGGCGCAGGGCAGGGCGCGGTTCGTGCCAGAGGAGGTTGTGTTTGACGAGACCCGAGCGGCGACCCAGGTTGGCGGACTGACGCGACACGCGGTCGCTGCGCAGGGCAGCCAGCGCGTACTGGGTCTGATGCAGTCCTTCCTGAATGAACGGGTTCCTGGCTTCGTTCAGACGCGTGCTGTCGCAGTGTCGCCTGGACTGGCGGCTGCGATCGAGGCGGTAGATGCCGGGTTACGCCAAGTGGTCCCGTACGCAAGCGGCGGCATGGAGCCGTCGCCGCAGCAGGTCATTGCACAGATCCATGAGGCCAAGGAAAGTCTCAAGAGCGCGGCGAAAACTGAGGTGGAAAGCGCCACCATCGAGATCGTCTCACTGATGTTTCAGCACATCCTCATGGAGGAGCGGCTGCCCGCCTCGGTCAGGGTGTGGTTTGCCCGACTGCAAATGCCGGTCCTGAAGACCGCCATTGGTGACCCCGACTTTTTTGGGCAGGTGCAGCACCCCGCCCGGCTTCTGATCGACCGCATGGGGGCTTGTGTACTGGGCTTTGGCCAGTCCATTCCGGTTGAGGGCGTGTTGGACAAGGAGATCAAGCGGGTTGTCCAGGTGGTTGAGGCTTACCCTGAGACTGGCGCGCGGGTGTTCAAAACCGTGCTCGGAGATTTCGAGAAGTTTCTCAAGCAGTACTTCGAGAAGGACAACGCAGCCACCAGTCAGAAAGTCACACTCGCACAGCAGATCGAGTTGAAGGAGACGCTGACGGTCCAGTTCACCATCGAGTTGCGTCGCATGCTGGACAAGATGCAGGTTCGTGAAGTCGTTCGTGACTTTCTTTTTCATACCTGGGCTGAGGTGCTGTCCGTTACAGCGGTGCGTCATGGCGCCCAGCACGACACTACCAAGCGATTGAAGCAGACCGCGAGGGATCTCATCTGGTCCGCGAGTGCGAAGCCGACCCGCGAAGACCGTGCCCAGGCCATCCAGGCGTTGCCTGGGCTACTGAGCCGTCTGCGCGAAGGCATGACGGTCATTGGCATGTCGGCCGAGGATCAGGAGCACCGGATCAAGGAGCTGAACGTGGTCTTTGCGGACGCCTTCATGGCGAAGACGCAGATGGTCTCGAGCGAGCGGCTGGATGAGCTTGCCGAAGCCCTGGCGGGTCTGGAGGATGTGCTGCCAGACGAGGATGTGCCTCTGGATGCCGCTGATCTGCGAAGCTTTGCAGGCATCGATGCCGCCGATCTGGAAATCGTGGAATCAGGAGGTTCCATGCCGCAGGCTGCCGTGCTGTCTTGGTCCGACGAAGTGCCCATGGGTACGTGGTTCACACTCGACTACGGTGGCAAGAGAGACACCGTACAGCTCGTGTGGCAGGGGCAGCGAAAGCAGCTCAGCCTGTTTGCGTCGAACGCCGGACGCTGCGTGCTGTTCCAGCGCCAGCGATTTGCGTCGTTCCTGCAGGCGGGCCTGCTGCTGCCGCTGGAAGAGGAGTCTCTGACGGTTCGCGCCACCCGCGATGCCATGGCCAAGCTCGAGGCTGACCCGGCGCGACTGCTGAGCTAGTGCATCACCCGCTCAGCGTCGTCGACGAACAACTCGTCCAGCACCAGGGCGTCAGGCTCGATGCCTGAACTCCAGAAGACCATCAGCACAATGATCTTGAGTTGTTCAAGCTCCACCGGGCCACCTGCGGCTGCCATGGCGCGGTCGATCACCAACTCGCGCAAAGGGGCGCTCAACACACCGGCCCCACACAGAAATTCAATGAAGCCGATACCCCGGTCGCCCACCTGGGTCAACTCTGCGGCGGAGTACACCCGCAGACTGTCCGCGTGTTGAAGGGCCGGCATGGCCTGTTGCTCAGTGGCTTCCGTGGCCAGGCTGAGACCGTGGAGCCAGTTGAGCGCCTCGTCTACATCGACTTGGTCAAAACCGAGGGCATTGAGCTTGCGCTGCAACTGCTCTGCCGACGGGCAGGCGTCCCGTCGCCAGTAGTTCTCGTAGAGATACACGAGCACATCAAACATTGCAGACCACTATAGCAGTGGCTCAGTGCCTTCGTGTAGGTGTTCTCAGGACCGCGTGACCCGCTGAAAGACGCCACCTGGAAGCCGCGCCAACTCGCCTGCCAACTCCAGTTCGAGAAGCGCGGCCGACAGCACTCCGGCGTCCATCCCCGTGCGTGCGGCCAGCGCATCCAGGGACGTGGCCTCGTGGCCCAGGGCCGGCAGCACGCGGTACGGATCGTCCGGGCGGCTGGGCTGGACAGGCGCACTGGTGGGATTGGAAAGCGGAGGGCTGGATGCCAGAGACAACTCGTCGAGTACATCCTGGGCCTGGTCGACCAGTTTGGCACCCTGCTTGATCAGCCAGTGGCAGCCCCGCGCCTGTGGCGAGTGGATCGAGCCTGGGATGGCAAAGACCTCGCGTGAGCAGTCGGCTGCCAGTCTGGCAGTGATGAGGGAGCCGGATCCCATGGCAGCCTCGACCACGAGGGTGCCCCGTGACAGGCCCGCGATGATCCGGTTGCGCTTGGGGAAGTTGGCCGCCAGCGGTGGTGTACCCAGTGGGAACTCACTGAGCACGAGACCGCTGGTGGCAATGCGGTGAGCCAGCTCCCGGTGGCGGGCGGGATACACGCGGTCCAGCCCTGTGCCCACCACAGCGATGGTGCTGCCAGGACCGCTCAAGCCTCCTTCGTGAGCCGCCGCGTCAATGCCCAAGGCCAGTCCAGAGACGATGGTCACGCCCGCCGCGCTCAGTGTGGCCGCGAACTGCCGTGCGTTCTCGATACCCTGAGGGGTTGCGTTGCGGCTGCCCACCATGGCGAGCGAGGGTCGGCTCAGCAGGTCCAGGCTGCCCATGGCATACAGCAGGCTAGGTGGGTCGGGCATCTCGAGCAGGGTCGCCGGGTACCGGCTGTCGCCCAGGGTGAGAAGGTAGCGGCCTGCTTCAGCCTCCTGCGGTGCCCTGAGCCAGTCCAGGGTCAGGCGCGCCAACTCAGCCGCCTGCTCGGCGGCCGCATCCGCTGCCTGCCCGTCGAATGCTCTGCGCAACTGAAGGATGGCATCGGCCACCGGGCGCCGACTGGCCTGGGCTAAGGCGGGCGCGGGTGCCGTCAGAATAGCCGCGCCGCTGCCGAATGCCTTGAGCAGCGCGCGAAGGGTTTCATTGCCGATACCGTCCAGGGCCAGCAGGCCGACCCAGGCCATCCATTCATCGCGTTCCGTTGCATCCGGTGGGGGCACGCGCGACTCGAACTAAGGGTTGGACGGCGCGACGGCGGCCGCAGCAAGCGCTGGCTCAGGGCGACGTGAAGCGGTCGCCAGGCCCCACGGACTTCTGCATTTGCAGAAGCAGTGCATAAGACACGCGTTCAAAGACCCGAAAGACCAGCATCAGGCCGACCCGCTCATCGGGCAGGCGGGCCTCATCTCCTGCCCGGGACAACCCTTCACCGCGCATGCCGAGGCGGTTGCCTTCATTGACCATGATCGGCACCTGCTGAGAGCGGTCAACGACCAGCGCACCATCGTTCCAGGCTGCCAGTACGTGACCCCGCTCCAGACCGTCGCGACTGCCCTTGTTGAGAGTGACGATCTGATTGCTGCCCGCATTACGGGCGGTCGATCCATACACGCCGATGATGCGTCCCTCCAGGGCTCGTTCCGGAGCCCGCGGCACGTAGCTCACGAGTTCGCGCTCCGCTGCTGGAAGCAGCCGGTCGCCAATCCGGGCCTCCTCGCGCGAATTGGTGATCAGCAGGGTTGACAGGGCTTCTGCGGGACCTCGGTCGGTGGCAGCGACCATGGTGGCGGGGCGTCGCAGTTCTGCATTGCCTACGAACACCGTCTCGAAGCCCAGAACTTCTCTTGTGGACGGGTCCGCCAGGGGCACGGCGGTGCGGAAGATACGGAAGTTGCGCCCGCCGCCCAGTTCACCTCGGACGAAGATCTGGTCGCCACGGCCGAGCACCACCCGTCCGTCGGTACCAGCCGCCACGCGAGGGGCGTTGGTCAGCACAGCCTCGTCTACCACCAGGGGTTCTGCCAGAAATGGCTCCAGCAAATGGGGTGGGATCGTCGCAATTGGCGCTCGAGGGGCGGGCAGGCTGCGCACCTGCGGGCTCACCTTGATGGTCTCGGTAGGCGGCTGGTTCGGATCCACTGCCTGGACAGCCAAGCGGGCGGTGCCCGCTGACTTGTTGAGCACCAGGGTCTGTCCTGGGTAGATGAAATGCGGGTTTCGCACGTCGCCCAGGTTCATGCCCCAGAGGGCTGGCCAGCGCCACGGGTTCTTCAGGAACACGCCAGCGACGGACCACAGGCTGTCGCCAGCCTTGACCGTGTAGCTCGCGGGCGCGTTGTCGGCCAGTTCGCTGACAGGCACCCCGCTCTGCGCAGTCTGCTGGGCCACGGCACGTTGCGCAGGCAGCACATTGGGTGGCGTCTGAGCGGCCGCTGCTGCTGCAAGGCTCGATACAAGCATTCCCAAGACGCATGCGCGGGTCGCACGATTCGCTCTGCCGGATGTGACCAAGGCCACCGGTGCGGCGGACAAACGAGACAAAGCGCGCGACATCGACTTGCTCCCAAACTTCAGACTTTCATCAAAATTCTGCCCCTAAACCCTTGATTGCACAATGGAAAGCGCTGTTTGTTCGCTGAGGGTGAGGCCTGGCGGCGACATCTTCGGCCCGCAGCGCGATCGCCGACACGACTGTCGCAGTCAGGCAGATCATCCGAAAATACGGGAATGAAGCTCGACATCCTGCGTTACCCCGATCCTCGCCTCCACACCGTGGCCAAACCCGTCGCGGCTGTGGACAACCGCATTCGCCAGCTGGTGGCGGACATGCTCGAGACCATGTACGACGCCCAGGGCGTGGGCTTGGCCGCCACCCAGGTGAACGTGCACGAGCAGGTCATCGTGATCGACACGTCTGAAGACCGCAACCAGCCGATGGTGCTGATCAACCCCCGCATCGTGGCGACCAGTGACGAGCACAAGGCCTGGGATGAGGGTTGCCTGTCGGTGCCGGGTGTATACGACAAGGTGAACCGTCCTGCGTCGGTGCGGGTGGCGGCCCTTGACGAGCACGGCGTCGAGCGAGAGATCGAGGCAGACGAACTGCTGGCGGTCGCCATCCAGCACGAGATGGACCACCTGGCGGGCAGGGTCTTCGTGGACTATCTCAGCCTGCTGAAGCGCAACCGCATCAAGACCAAGATGCTCAAGCAGACCCGCGAGGAAGCCCGGGAGGGTGCTTGACGCAGGCCACGCCAGGACGGCCGCAGACTGCTCTCAACCCGTGGCGTGGGCGTCGCCTGGTGCTCCAGCGGCTGAGCGGGGGCGGCCTTGGCCTGATGCTGGGGCTGGCGGGGTGTGCTACCTGGGGTCCGGTGCAGCCGGGCGAGACGCGCGAGGCGGTGCTGGCCCGGCTGGGCCCGCCGACGGCGACGGTTCGCCTGACGGTGCAGGACGCTCCTGCCGTTGAGCGACTTCAGTACAGCGCACAACCGCAGGGACAGTTTGCCAACATGGTCGACCTGGACGCGCAAGGGCGGGTCGTCCGCGCCTTTCAAGCGCTCACCATCACACGCTTTCGGGCCATCACCTTGCAGCTTGAGCAGGCCCGGCTGATCCAGGGTGACGTGCTGCGTGAGTTTGGCCCGCCGGCCCAGATCACAGCCGTCAGCAGCTGGCAGGGCCCGATCTGGCTGTACCGCTACTACGACAGTGCGGACATGCGCTACGCCCTCTATTTCGACCCGGACGGCGTGCTGCGCCGCGGTCACCCGGAGATGGAAGAGCGCCGTCGACGCTTCCCCAACCTGTGACAGGGTGGGCGTACGCATGAGCATGAGGCTGGCGTTTGCTGGCACCCCGGAGTTTGCTGCAGTCGCCTTGCGTCGGTTGCTCGCAGCGGGCTTTTCGGTGCCTCTGGTGCTGACGCAGCCCGACCGGCCCGCTGGCCGGGGCATGAAGTTGCAGGCCAGTGCCGTCAAGCAGGTGGCCCTGGCCCATGGCATTGCGCTGTCGCAGCCTCGCAGCCTGCGATTGGACGGCAAGTTTGCGTCAGACGCCACCTTAGCGCGCGACGCGTTGGCAGCCAGCCGGGCCGACGCGCTGGTGGTGGCGGCCTATGGGCTGATCCTGCCCGCCTGGGTGCTGGGCATGCCCCGCCTGGGCTGTCTCAACATCCACGGCTCGCTGCTGCCTCGCTGGCGAGGTGCTGCGCCGATTCATCGCGCCATTGAAGCAGGTGACACCGAAACTGGCGTCACCATCATGCAGATGGACGAAGGCCTGGACACGGGCGACATGCTGCTAGCCGGGCGTGTGCCGATCGACCAGACCCCGGCCACAGGACACACCACGGCGCGTCTGCATGACGAACTGGCCACCCTTGGCGGCCGGCTGGTGGTGGAGGCGCTCGAACTCGCTGCCTGCGGGGGCCTGAAGCCCATGCCCCAGCCCCGTGGGCAGGCGGGCGAGCACGGCATCACCTACGCGCACAAGATCGACAAGGCCGAATCTGCCATCGACTTTCGTCAACCAGCCCTCGAGATTGAGCGACGAATCCGCGCCTTTGACCCGTTTCCAGGTTGCACCTTCGTGCCTGAAGGCGAGAGCGAGCCGGTCAAGCTGTGGCAGGCGGCTGTGCTGCCAGGTGATCGCCTGCAGGTCCTGCAGTGGCAGCGGCCCGGTGGCCGCCGGGGTCCGCCGCCGCAGCCAATCACCCTACAGGCGGCGCGGGTGGATTGAATTTCCGGCGCCCAACGGCATCTAAACCATCACAGTGCGGCTTGCGCTGCTGGCCTGGGGTCTCTGCAGGTCTCGGCCGACCGTCCCTTCAAGGAGAAAATCGATGTTCAACCTCGCGAAAACCGCCATCCTGATGGCCGCCATCACCGCCCTGTTTGGGCTGGTGGGCGGCATGATGGGCGGCGAAACCGGCATGGTGCTGGCGCTGCTGTTCGCGCTGGCCATGAACTTCTTCAGCTACTGGTTTTCCGACAAGATGGTGCTGAAGATGTACAACGCGCAGGAGGTCGACGCGTCCAGCGCGCCCCAGTTCTACAAGATGGTGCAGGAGTTGGTGCAGCGCGCCGACATGCCCATGCCCAAGGTGTACCTCATCCAAGAGGACGCTCCCAATGCTTTCGCCACGGGGCGCAACCCAAACAACGCGGCAGTCGCGGCCACCACTGGCATCCTGCGCATCCTCAGCGAGCGGGAGCTGCGCGGCGTAATGGCGCATGAACTGGCTCATGTGAAGCATCGCGACATCCTCATCAGCACCATCAGCGCCACCATGGCAGGTGCCATCTCAGCGCTTGCCAACTTCGCCATGATCTTCGGCGGGCGCGATTCAGAAGGCCGCCCGGCCAACCCGATTGCGGGCATTGCGGTGGCCCTGTTGGCGCCGCTGGCGGCTAGCGTGATCCAGATGGCGATTTCACGCGCCCGCGAGTTCGAAGCCGACCGTGGCGGTGCCGAGATCAGTGGCGACCCTCTGGCCCTGGCCAGCGCCCTCGACAAGATCCATCGCTACGCGCAGGGCATTCCCTTCGCCACAGCCGAGGCGCACCCTGCTACGGCACAGATGATGATCATGAACCCGCTGTCGGGCGGTGGGCTACGTGGCCTGTTCAGCACCCATCCGGCCACCGAGGACCGTATCGCCAGACTGCAGGATCTCGCCCGCACGATGGGCAGCGCCCACTGAGCCTGCGAGGCCGCCGAAACACGGCGAGAATCCTGGGCTGACTTTGCTGCAGCCCCAGCCGTGTTTGCTTTCGCCCGCACCACCCTCGCCAACCCCCATTTCCGCCAAGGCGCGGCCGACATGGCCCCCACGGCGGCCGGTATTGCCGCATGGGGATTGGTGACCGGCGTGGCCATGGTCAAGTCGGGCCTGTCGGTGCCCGTGGCCCTGGCCATGAGCCTGTTGGTATTTGCCGGCTCCTCGCAACTGGCGGCCTTGCCGTTGATCGCCGCCGGGGCCCCCATGTGGCTGATCTGGGCCACCGCGTTCTGCGTCAACCTGCGCTTTCTCATCTTCAGCGCCCAATGGCGGCCCTTCTGGATTCACCTGCCCTTCTGGCATCGCCTGCGCATCGGCTACTGGTGCGCCGACTTCAACTACGTGTTCTTCATGCAGCGCTTCTCCAGCGCGCCAGACGCCATCCGCGCCGACCGCGCCGCGCACCAGCCTTACTTCTGGGGCACGGTGGCGGTCAATGGCACGGCGTGGCAGGTGCCCAGCATCCTTGGGATCCTGTTGGCCCACAGCGTGCCCACCGCCTGGGGCCTGGGGTTCGCTGGCACCCTGGCCCTCCTGGGCATGACCTATTCGCTGCTGGCCAACCGCGCCGCCTGGGCGGCGGCGGCGGTGGCCGGGCTGGCAGCGGTGGCGGCCTTTGCTCTGCCACTGCGGCTGAATCTCGTGGTGGCCATTGCCGCCGCCGTGGCGCTCGGCCTGTTCATGGACAGCGGTGGCGCGGACGGCATGAAGCGCCTGGCCCGCCGTTGGGGGCTGAAGCGCGCTGACCCGAGCCACACCCAGGCGCGGGCCGGGGCGGGCCGTGAGGTCAGCGCATGAGCACCACGGCGACACTCGGCGGCTGGGAGGCCGCCCTGCTCATCGCTGGCCTGGCGCTGGTGACCGTGGTCACCCGGTCGTTCTTCTTTCTCAGCACCCGCGACTTCACCTTGCCGGGCTGGGTGCAGCGCGGCCTGCGCTATGCACCCATTGCCGCGCTGACGGCCATCGTGGTGCCTGAGGTGGTGCTCACGCAGGGCGAGCTGACGGCCACCTGGGCCGATGCTCGCCTGTGGGGTGCGGCCGCCGCCACGGCCTGGTTCTTCTGGCGGCGTGGCATTCTGGGCACGATCGTCGTGGGCATGACGGTCTTCATGCCCTTGCGCATTGGCCTGGGCTGGTAGGCGCTGGCGCCCAGGTTTCCTGTCTTCCCCTCCTGACTTCGTTACCCATGCAATTTCTCCGTTTCGCTGATCTGTGTGCCAGCGGCCAGGTGGCCGGCAAGCGCGTGTTCATTCGTGCAGACCTGAACGTGCCGCAGGACGAGCAGGGCCGCATCACCGAGGACACACGCATCCGCGCCAGCGCGCCCTGCATCGAGATGGCCTTGAAGGCAGGTGCCGCCGTCATGGTCACCTCGCACCTGGGCCGCCCGACCGAGGGCGAGTTCAAGCCAGAGGATTCCCTGGCCCCAGTGGCACAGCGTCTCGCCGAGGTGTTGGGGCGTGCCGTGCCGCTGAAGGCCAAGTGGATCGATGGCGTGGATGTGGCGCCTGGTCATGTGGTGCTGCTGGAGAACTGCCGCCTGAACAAAGGCGAGAAGAAGAACGACGAAGCCCTGGCCCGCAAGATGGCCGCGCTGTGTGACGTGTTCGTGCACGACGCCTTTGGCACGGCCCATCGGGCCGAGGCCAGCACCTACGGCATTGCGCAGTTCGCACCTGTGGCCTGCGCTGGCCCCCTGCTGGCTGCCGAGATGGACGCCATCACCCGTGCGCTCGAGGCGCCCAAGCGCCCACTGGTGGCCATCGTCGCGGGCAGCAAGGTCAGCACCAAGCTGAGCATCCTGCGCAGCCTGGCCGACAAGGTGGACCAGCTCATCGTGGGCGGCGGCATTGCCAACACCTTCATGCTGGCCGCAGGCCTGCCCATTGGCAAAAGTCTCGCCGAGCCTGACCTGGTGGGTGAGGCCAGGGCCATCATCGAACTGATGAAGGCGCGCGGCGCGGCCGTGCCCATTCCCATCGACGTCGTGGTGGCCGACGAGTTCTCAGCCCTGGCACGGGCCAACAAGGTGGCCGCGCAAGACGTGCAACCTGGGGACATGATCCTCGACATCGGCCCGAAGACCGCAGCTGAGCTGGCCGGCATGATCGCCAGGGCGGGCACTGTGGTGTGGAACGGTCCTGTTGGCGTGTTCGAGTACGACCAGTTTGCGGGCGGCACCAAGTTGCTGGCCGCGGCCATTGCCCATAGCGAGGCCTTCTCCATCGCGGGCGGTGGGGACACCCTGGCGGCTATTGCCAAGTACGGCATCGAAAAGGACGTGGGCTACATCTCCACTGGGGGCGGCGCGTTCCTCGAAGTGCTGGAAGGCAAGACCTTGCCGGCCTTCGAGGTGCTGGCCAAGCGCGTGGCCGGCTGATCTGGCCGCAGCGCCTGTAACGGCGCTGTAACTGAGAGGGCAGCTTTCGGGCGCATACTCTGTAACTGGGTTTCATCCTGGAAGCCCAGCCCTCTGGAGCCCGACATGCCCGACACCCCTTCCACGGCCCCGCCTCGCCACGCCACCAAGATCGTGGCCACCTTGGGGCCTGCCTCCAGCACGCCCGAGATCATTGAAGAGATGATCCGCAGCAAGGTGAGCGTGGTGCGGCTGAATTTCAGTCACGGCAAGGCGCAAGACCACATCGACCGCGCCGCCATGGTGCGCGATGCGGCGAAGCGTGCGGGGCGAGAGGTGGCCATCATGGCCGACCTGCAGGGCCCGAAGATCCGGGTGGGCAAGTTTGCCGAGGGCCGGGTGATGCTGGAGTCTGGCGCGGCCTTCGTGCTGGACGCCTCGCGCACCGAGCCAGGCGACGTGCACGAGGTGGGGTTGGACTACAAGAACCTGCCTCGTGATGTGAAGGCGGGTGATCTGCTGCTGCTCAACGACGGGCTGATCGTGCTGGAGGTGCGGTCGGTCAAGGGCGAGGCGGTACACACCGTCGTGCGCATGGGCGGCGAGTTGTCCAACAACAAGGGCATCAACAAGCAGGGAGGCGGCCTGACCGCCCCGGCGCTGACGGCCAAGGACATGGAGGACATCAAGACCGCGATGTCCTTTCAGGCAGACTACGTGGCGGTCAGCTTTCCCAAGAACTCGACCGACATGGAGATGGCGCGCCAGTTGTGCAACGTGGCTGGCGCCGAGTTCAAGCACAAGCCTGGCCTGATCGCCAAGATCGAACGGGCCGAGGCCATTCCCAAGCTCGAAGAAATTCTGGCCGCCAGCGACGGCATCATGGTCGCACGCGGTGACTTGGCGGTCGAGGTGGGCAATGCGGCAGTGCCCGCGCTGCAAAAGCGCATGATCAAGCTGGCCCGTCAGATGGACAAGGTGGTCATCACCGCCACGCAGATGATGGAAAGCATGATCACCAACCCGGTGCCGACCCGCGCCGAGGTGAGTGATGTGGCCAACGCAGTGCTGGACGGCACCGACGCCGTGATGCTGAGTGCCGAGACGGCCAGCGGCAAGTACCCCCTGGAGACCGTGCGTGAGATGAGTCGCATCTGCGAGGCCGCCGAGGCGGCCGAGCAGGTGGAGCTGGATGCCGACTTCACTGGCCAGACCTTCGGGCGAATCGACCAGTCCATTGCCATGGGTGCCCTGTTCACCGCCTACCACCTGGGGGCGAAGGCCATCGTCGCGATGACTGAGTCGGGCTCGACCGCGCTGTGGATGAGCCGCCACCGCATCCACGTGCCCATCTATGCGGTCACACCGCGCCTGGCCACTCAGCGCAAGCTCGCGCTCTATCGCAATGTCCGCCCCCTGCTGATGGACCAGAGCAGTGACCGCGACACCGCTCTAGCCCAGGCCGAGGCGCACCTGAAGATGCGCGGCATCATGAAAAGCGGCGACGTCTATGCCATCACCTGCGGCGAGCCCATGGGCGCGCCAGGCGGCACCAACATGCTCAAGGTCTGCACGGCGGCCTAAATAAAATTCCGGATCCCCAAGATTCAAACGCACCCGGAGTTTTCATGGCCCTCGTTTCCATGCGCGAGCTGCTTGACCATGCAGCCGCCAACCAGTACGGCATTCCTGCCTTCAACGTCAACAACCTGGAACAGGTGCAAGCTGTCATGCAGGCTGCCGACGAGGTGGGCGCGCCGGTCATCCTGCAGGCCAGTGCCGGAGCCCGAAAGTACGCGGGCGAGGCCTTCATCAAGCACCTGGTGCAGGCTGCGATCGAGGCGTATCCGCATATTCCGGTGGTGATGCACCAGGATCACGGCCAGAGCCCCGACGTGTGCCAGGGCGCCATCAATCTCGGCTTCAGCTCGGTGATGATGGACGGCAGCCTGGAGGCCGATGGCAAGACGATCGCGAGCTATGACTACAACGTCGACGTGACCCGGCGCGTGGTGGACATGGCACACCGGCTGGGCGTCACGGTCGAGGGCGAGCTGGGCTGTCTGGGCAGCCTCGAGACGATGAAGGGCGACAAGGAGGATGGCCACGGCACCGACGCCACCATGACCCGCGAGCAACTGCTCACCGACCCGGAGCAGGCTGCCGACTTTGTGAAGAAGACTCAGCTTGACGCGCTGGCCATTGCCATTGGCACGAGCCACGGCGCCTACAAGTTCAGCCGCAAGCCCACGGGCGACATCCTGGCCATCGACCGCATCAAGGAGATCCACCACCGCCTGCCCAACACCCACTTGGTGATGCACGGATC
>CAZRRW010000008.1:5232-6054 GCA_964602505.1 uncultured Burkholderiaceae bacterium | reverse complement strand
GCGGCAAGATGAAAGAGACGTACGGCGTGCCAGTGGAGGAGATCCAGGAGGCCATCAAGTACGGCGTTCGCAAGATCAACATCGACACGGACATCCGTCTGGCCATGACCGGTGCGGTGCGCAAGTTTCTGGCCGAGAACCCCGACAAGTTTGATGCCCGCGAATGGCTCAAGCCGGCCCGCGCCGCGGCCCAAGACGTGTGCAAGCAGCGATATATCCAGTTTGGCTGTGCCAACCAGGCGGCCAGCATCAAGGCCAACCCCCTCACCATAGTGGCTGCCAAGTACGCCAAGGGCGAGTTGGCCCAGGTGGTGCATTGAGCGCCCTCCCGGCGATCCGCAGCCTGCCCTTGCTGTCGCGGGGCAAGGTACGCAGCAACTACGCCGTTGGCAGCGACAGGCTGCTCATGGTGGCCAGCGATCGGCTCAGCGCCTACGACGTCATCATGGCCGAACCCATCCCTGGCAAGGGCGCCTTGCTCACGCAGATGGCGCTGTTCTGGTTCGCCAGGCTTGGCCCCGGTGGCGCCGGCATCGTGCCCCACCATTTGACGGGCATTGACCCAGATTCGGTGGTGCTGCCTGAAGAGCGCGAGGCGGTACGCGGCCGCAGCATGGTGGTCAAGCGCCTCAAGCCCCTGCCCATCGAGGCGGTGGTGCGCGGCTACCTGGCCGGTTCGGGCTGGGCTGAGTACCAGAAGACCCAGTCTGTCTGCGGCGTGCCGCTGCCCCCAGGGCTCCGTCTTGCGGCCAAGCTGCCCGAACCCATCTTCACCCCCGCCACCAAAGCCGAGGCCGGGGCCCACGACGAGAACATCTCGTT
>CAZRRW010000008.1:0-5176 GCA_964602505.1 uncultured Burkholderiaceae bacterium | reverse complement strand
AAGGACGTGTCCATTCGCCTGTACCAAGCCGCCGCAGCGCATGCGGCCGAGCGCGGCATTCTGATTGCTGACACCAAGTTCGAGTTCGGGCTGGACGCACAGGGCAGCCTGACCCTGATGGACGAAGTGCTCACGCCGGACTCCTCGCGTTTCTGGCCGGCCGATACGTGGGCTGACAGCGTGGCTCAGGGCGTCAACCCGCCCAGCTACGACAAGCAGTTTGTGCGCGACTACCTGGACAGCGTGACCACCTGGGGCCGCACCGCACCGCCGCCACCCTTGCCGCAGGGGGTCATCGACGGCACCGTGGCCCGCTATCAGGAAGCCTTGCGCCGCCTGACGGCCTAGGGTCTTGCGGCGGCCCACAGCTTGGCGCAGACTGCGCGCTCCATCACGGGAGATGTCATGACCAGTGCCGCGAAACTGATCACCCTCATTGGGCTGTTGAGCTGCACCAGCTTGAGCCTGGCGCAAGACCAGTGCATCCTCGCTGGTCGCTTGAATTCAGACGGCCAATGGGCTCCTCGCCTGGCTGGCGTGGCCCTGCTGGGTGGGCAGGGGCAGGCCATCACCAGGGGTACACCAGAGGCCCTCGCGCAGGTGAAACAAGTGCGTGTGAGTCGCGATGCCGCCCTGAGCGCCTGCAACGACCGGCAAGCCATTGCCAAAGGCGGCGACACCCCTGGGGCCAAGGCGCCAGTGCCCGCCGTCAAGGCCGGCAAGACGGCGCTTGATGTGACCGGCGTGAACACCTTGCCGCTGGAGAAGGCGGGCGGTAGCTGGGTTGAACTCAAGCTCGCGGCCGTACCGCAGGAGCGATTGACGCTCAAGCCGTAGGCAACATCTCCAGAGGGGCGGCTTATTCGGGCTGCGTACGTTGGGGTCTATGGCCCGAGGCAGCAGTTCGAGAATTGCCTGACGCTCAGAAGCCAACTGACGCAGCCCTTGAATGGGCGTGGCTCAAGCGTCCCTCACATCCGCCACCGGGTTGGCGCCAAAGTCAGCTCGCGCCAGGTAGACCAACACTTTCGCGGCGGCTTCGTCGGCGCTCCACAAGCGGCCTTGCTCCTTCATCGCGGCGAAGGCGGGCTGGTCGGGAAAGGTGCTCGCATCCGCTCCGCGCAGTTGCACCTGCATGTCGGTGTCGATCACGCCTGGCGCCAGCGAGCAGACCTTGGCCCCGTTGGGCAGCGCGGCTTCGTCCAGGGCCACGCTTCGGGTGAAGTGGTCCAGCCCCGCCTTGACGGTGCAGTAGGGCGCCTGGCTGGCCATGGCGCGGCGGCCCAGGCCACTGGAGATGTTGAGTACTCGCCGCGGGCAGGCCCAGGCCTGAGTGGCGGCCAGAAACACCCGGGTCAGTTGCATCGGGGCCTCCAGGCCCACCGCCAGCGCCGCGCGGATGTCTGCGGCGCTCAGGGCCGACAGGGGCGCAATGGCTGGCAACAAGGCGGCGTTGTTGATCAGGGTGACCGACTGATAGTCACTGGCCTTGCGCTGGCCCAGCCAAGCCTGCAGGCGGGTAGCGGCAGCCGCCGGCTCGGCCAGGTCGTGCTGCCAACTGTCGAGCATGGGATGCTCAAAGGGCATGCCCGCTCGCGAGATGGCCAGCACTTGGCTGTCTTGACTGAGGAGCTGGCGGGCCATCGCCAGGCCCAGGCCGCGCGAGGCGCCGGTGATGAGGGTGAGGTGCATGGTGGGCTTGGGGAGCAGCGTTCAGTTCAAGGCCGAGCTGAGCTTGCGGCGGTAGCTGGCCACCAGTTCGGCCTGAGGGTCTTGCACCGGTGCGACGCCCTTCAGCTCGATCACGCTGGCTTTGCCAGCGTCTGCCCCGGCCTTGGGCTTGGGCGGCGCCAGCAGCTCGAGGATGGCCACATACAGCTTGCGTGCGGCCTGCTCGTTCCATTGGCGATCACGCATCACGATCTCCAGCAACTCGTCCATGGCCACGGTTGGCTGGCCGCTGGCCATCAGGCACTGGGCCAGTTCGAAGCGGGCGTCGAAGTCGCGCTTGTTGGTGGCCAGTGCCGCGCGCAGGGTGTCTTCATCGCGGGCGGTCTGAAGGCGCTCGCAGGCGGCGATCCAGTGGCCGAGGGCCGCGAGGCGCAGGCCGGCCGCCTGGCGCGGGTCGTCGCTGGCCTTGCTGGCCACTGGGGCGAAGGCGGTCTTGGCCTCGGGCACGCGGCCCAGCTCCAGCAGCAGCTTCACATAGTCAAAGCGCAACGCATCGTTGCCTGGGTCAATGGCCACCGCCTCCTGCAGCTTGGCCAGCGCTGCTTCCACGTCGCCGCCCTCGGCGAGCGCCTCGGCCTCTTCGGCCTCCGCTGCGGCCGCCATCTCGCCCTCGCCCGGCACATGCTTGTTCAGGAACTCGCGAATCTGCTCGGCTGGGATGGCGCCGACAAACCCGTCCACCGGCTGGCCACCTGAGAACATGACGCAAAACGGGATGCTGCGCACCCCAAACATCTGGCTCAGCTGCTGGGCAATCTGCGGCACCTTGTCGGCGTCCAGCTTGGCCAGCACGAAGCGACCGCCGTATTCCACCTCCAGCTTTTCGAGCACTGGGCCCAGTTGCTTGCAGGGGCCACACCATTCGGCCCAGATATCGAGCAGCACCGGCTGCTGCAGGGAGGCGTCGACCAGGTCGGCCTTGAAGTTCTGTAGGGTGATGTCGATCATGGCTGGATTGTCCCCGTTCCTGTGTGACTTTCTAAAATTTGGGGCATGTCTGCGAATTGCAAAGTTGGCGTGGTGATGGGCTCCTCCAGCGACTGGTCGGTCATGGAGGCTGCGGTGGCCGTGCTGAACGAGTTTGGGGTGCCGCACGAGGCCCGGGTCGTGTCGGCCCACCGCATGCCCGACGAGATGTTTGCCTACGCCGAAATCGCGCGCGGCCGGGGCCTGCAGGCCATCATCGCAGGGGCTGGCGGCGCAGCGCACCTGCCTGGCATGCTGGCAGCCAAAACCACGGTGCCGGTGCTGGGTGTGCCCGTGCCCAGCAAGCATTTGCAGGGGGTGGATTCGCTGCACAGCATCGTGCAGATGCCCAAGGGCGTCCCGGTGGCCACCTTTGCCATTGGCACCGCCGGCGCCGCCAATGCGGCCCTGTTTGCGGTGGCGCTGCTGGCTCAGGCGGACAGTGCTTTGCTGGCCAAGCTGGAAGCCTTCCGCCTTGGGCAGACCGAGGCGGCGAAAGGGATGACACTGCCGCCTTCGTCGGCAGGGGCCATGACCTTGCCGCCCGCCGCCACCCCATGAGGGTGTTGCCACCCGGCGCTTGGCTGGGCTGCATGGGGGGCGGGCAGCTGGGCCGCATGTGGGCCGCCGAGGCGGTGCGCATGGGCTACCGCGTGGCCATCCTGGAGCCCGACGCCCAAGCCCCGGCCGCAGCCTTTGCCCACCGGCATCTGGTGGCGGCCTATGACGACCCGGCGGCCCTTGACGAACTGGCGGGCGTGTGCGCGGCGGTGACCACCGAGTTCGAGAACGTGCCCGCCCCAGCCCTGGCACGCCTGGCCGGACGCACCACCGTGGCCCCGGCCGCGAGCGCGGTGGCCGTGGCGCAAGACCGGGTGGCTGAAAAGCGTTTCATCGCGGGGTCTGGCGTACCGGTGGCTCCGCACGCGGTCATCGAAGCTGAGGCCGACTGGGCCGAGGTCGACTCGTCGCTGTTTCCCGCCATCCTCAAAACCGCTCGCCTCGGCTACGACGGCAAGGGCCAGGCCCGGGTGGCCAACCTGGCCGACGCGCAGGCCGCGTGGCGTGACATGCAGGGCGTGCCGTGCGTGCTCGAGCGACTGCTCGAGTTGAGCTTCGAGATCTCGGTGGTGCTGGCCCGTGGGGCCGATGGGGCCAGCGTGGCCTACCCACCCGTGCGCAACCTGCACCGCAGCGGCATCCTCGCAGTGAGCGAGTGGCCGGCGCCTGGTGTGGGGGACGATCTGGCTGCCCAGGCCACCCAGGCAGCGCGGCAGGTGGCCGACGCCCTGGGCTATGTGGGCGTGATGTGCGTGGAGTTCTTTGTGCTCAAGGACGGCTGTCTGGTGGCCAATGAAATGGCCCCACGCCCGCACAACTCTGGCCACTGGACCCTCGATGCCTGCGATGTGAACCAGTTTGAGCTGCAGGTGCGCGCCATGGCGGGGTTGCCGATGCCCGCGCCGCGCCCACATTCGGCGGCGGTGATGCTGAACCTGCTGGGCGATGTCTGGCCCGGCATGGGGCGGCCGCATGGGCGTGAGCCCCTTGACCAACCCGATTGGCCTGCCGTGCTGGCGCTACCCGGCGCGGCCCTGCACCTCTATGGCAAGGCCCAGGCGCGTGCGGGTCGAAAAATGGGCCACCTGACCTTGACGGCGGCCACGCCCGAGGCCGCGCGAGCCACGGCCCTCCAAGCCGCGGCCATCTTGGGCATCTCGCCGTTCTAGGCCGGCTGGATCATGGCGGCCGAGCAGACGACGCGCACAGCTCAGCCAGGGCTGACGCTGACGCAGGCGGCACAGCGCCTCGCCGACGGAGGGGTCGTGGCCTTTCCCACCGAAACAGTCTATGGCCTGGGCGCCCGGGCCGATGACGATGCGGCCGTGGGGCAGATCTTTTCGCTGAAGGGCCGCCCAAGTGAGCACCCGCTCATCGTGCATGTGGCCACCGTAGGGCAGGCGCAGATGTTCGTGGCGGAATGGCCAGGCGTGGCACAACGCCTGGCTGAGGTCTTCTGGCCGGGGCCGCTGACCCTGATCGTCCCGCGTGTGCCGGGGGTGGCCACGGCGGCCGCAGGGGGGCAGGGCAGCATCGGGTTGCGCTGCCCGGCCCACCCCCAAGCCCTGGCGTTGCTGCAGGCGGCGCAGGGCCTGGGGGTGCCTGGTGTGGCTGGCCCCAGTGCCAACCGCTTTGGCCGGGTGTCGCCCACCACGGCCGCACATGTGCAGGCCGAGTTTGGGGATGCAGTGCCGGTGCTGGACGGCGGCGCCTGCGATGTGGGCATCGAGTCGGCCATCGTCGACTGCACCCGCCTGGCCATGGTGGGGCCAGTGTTGCTGCGGCCTGGGGTGCTGCCGCTGGATCGGCTCAGCCAGGTGGCAGGTCAGACGGTGTGGTTACCGCAGGACGTGGGTTCCGGGCTGGCGGCGCCGCGGGCCTCAGGCACGCTGGAGGCGCATTACGCGCCACGCGCCAA
>CAZRRW010000007.1:0-24692 GCA_964602505.1 uncultured Burkholderiaceae bacterium | reverse complement strand
GGTCAGCTCAAAAGTGCCGAAAACATCCCAATGTTGTCGATTTCACCGCCCAGAACGCCCTTCTCGATTCGATGCGATTACTTGTAAATCAATTCGAATCGCCCGCGAATCAGTCACTTAATCGCAATTGAGTGGGTCTTTGTCGGCTCAGGCTGGGGCCCCATTGCGGGTTCGCCCCATCATCTCTCGCACAGTGTTCACAGTGACCTGCCCATTGCGGTTGCGCACCTCCACCAAGACCTTGACCGACATGCCAAAGGCGGGTTGGTTCCAGTAGGTCAAGCGAATGGTCTCGCCCCAGACGTTGCGCTGCACCGCTTCAATCTTGTAGGCGTCAAACGTGCCCGCGGGCACGGTGACCTTCTCAAACGCCACGATCCGCGCCTCGGTCGTCATCCACCCGGTTGAGCCGTCTCTGGTTCTGGCCACGCTTTCACTCGACCAGCGCTTGCCCACCTGATACTCGGCGCCAGGCAGGCCAAACCAGGGCGGGTCAAAGCTCATGCCATTGGGCTGCCGAAGGACGCCGCCGCCCAACGTGGCCACGTGGCCGCTGCTGAGCTCGGCCACGTCACCCTCGACTTTGTTCACTGACCATGTAGAGCGGTTCGTCTGCACGCCCGTGAAGCCGTCCTTGAACACATAGTCGTAGGTGTCGCCCAGCTGGAAGCGGGGCACCACTGCCTGTGCCGCCGCCCCCTGCACTGGGGTGGCCACCACCACTGGGCGCTGCAGGAGGTTCAACCGTGACTGGGCCAGCTCACTGATGGCCCCGCTGGGGTACTTGATGAGGAAGTCGAGGAAGAGCTTGGGATCAGTGGCGTCCTTGATCTTGTCCCATTCGGCCTTCTGCACGGCAAACGCCTCCTGGCGCTGCGTGTCGGTGGGCTTGGGGATGGTCACCACCCGACCGGTGGTGTTGAAGGCAAAGTCATCTTCCAGGCTGGTCGACTCCCAGGGGATCTGCCGCCCGTTGCTGGCGCGCCGAACCTCAAAGCGCACCCGCTTGAACACATCTTCAATCTTCACCGGCTTGACGATCTCCTGCAGCAGGAACCCGGTGTACAGGCCGTTGCCGCTTGCGCTGGTACCGTCTTCGGCCACGTTGCCAGGGGCGGTGGCGTAGGCCAGCACCGTGTTGGGCGGCGCATCCAGCTGCGCCAGGCCACGCCCGCTGGCCGTGCCCGCAAAGGGGTTGTCGCGGCAGGCGTCAAGCACCACCACGTTGAGGCGGGTCTGGGCGCGCTTGAAGGCGTCCACCACGGCTTCCAGGTCCACCGCCTGGCGCGGCACGTCAGCCGCATTGGCCAGGCGTGCGTCCACCGGCACCATGTAGTTGCGCCAATCGAGTTGCAAGCCGTGGCCCGCGTAGTAAAGCACCGCCGCGCCCTGCTTGCCCGCCAGGCGTTGGCTCATCTGCTCAATGCCCGCCAATAGCTGTGCGCGCGTGCCGTCACGCACCTCGATGACGTCAAAGCCCATGGTCTTCAAGGCGGCCGCCATCGAACGCGCGTCATTGGCCGGGTTGGCCAGTGCCGCATTGCCCGGGTAGGCGGCGTTGCCAATCACCAGGGCCACCCGTACATCCAGCGGGGCTTGAGCTTGACTGACCAGCCCGGCTGTCAGCACCCCCACTGCAGCCATCAGGCGGCCTGCGCGCCACAGGGCGTTTCTCCAGAACATGGCGGCGCCTCTACTGGAGATTGACCACGCGCACCCGGCGGTTCTCACCGCTGGCAGGCTCTTTCGGGTTGGCCAGACGGCTGGAGCCGAAGCCTTGAGCGTCCAACCGGTCGGCAGCCACCCCGCCGCTCACCAGCAAGGCCTTCACCGCCTCGGCCCGGGCCTTGGACAGGCGAAGGTTGCCTTCCACGCTGCCCGTCGCGTCGGTGTGGCCCTCGATGCGGAAGCGGGCACTCAGCAGCGACGCGCTGCCCAGCGCCTGCGCCACCTTGGTCAGCGTGGCCTTGCTGGCAGCGGACACCTCGGCCGACCCCAGGGCAAACAGGATGTTCAGGTTGAGCGCAGCGCCGTCGTCGACCATCGCACCACCCGCCGGAGTGCCCGCGCTGGCCTGGCCCGCACCTGGGTTGGCGCTGTTTGGCTGGGCGCCCGGCGACGCGCCCGCCGCTGCGGGGGGTGCAGGTGCGGCGGCGTTGCTCTCGGGTGCAGCAGGTGTCACCACCAGGTTGCGCAGGCTGCGCGTGCGCGGCTGCTGCAACTGCTGCACCATTTCGTCGACCGATTTGTTGTCGTCGGTCTTGGGCTGGGCCCAACCGGTTGACACCAGCACGGCGAACCCGCCGAGACACGTGAACGATAAGGGAATGAGCTTGGTCATGGAACGGATTTTGGCCAGAAACGGCAACCTGCCGAGGGAACACCCGTGTTCAACGGTAGCCGGTTTCATCGCGCTTTACCATCTTGGTTTGCCATGAGCGCCCACATCCTTGCCCTGGACCAGGGCACCACATCCAGCCGCGCCATCCTGTTCGACCGCGCCGGGCAACCCGTGGCGATGGCGCAACGGGAGTTTGCCCAGCACTTCTCGCAGCCGGGCTGGGTGGAGCATGACGCGAACGAGATCTGGGCGACCCAGCTGGCCGTGGCCCAGCAGGTCATGGGCGAGGCCGGGGTTGCGGCGTCACAGCTTCACGCCATTGGCATCACCAACCAGCGCGAAACCACCGTGCTGTGGGATCGCACCAGCGGCGAGCCGGTGGCCCCGGCCATCGTGTGGCAGGATCGGCGAACCGCCGACGCCTGCGACGCATTGCGCGCCGCAGGGAAGGACTGGCTGATTCAGCGCCGCACGGGCCTGGTGCTAGACGCCTATTTCTCGGCGACCAAGCTGGCCTGGCTGCTGGACCACGTGCCCCAGGCTCGGCAGCGGGCCGAGCGGGGCGAATTGGCCTTCGGCACCATCGACAGCTGGTTGCTGTTCAAGCTGACCGGGGGGGCGGTGCACGCCACGGATGTCAGCAATGCGTCTCGCACGATGCTGTTTGACATCCACCAGCTTGCATGGAGCGAGGAGCTGCTGGCGCTGTTCAACATTCCGCGCCAGGTGTTGCCGCGCGTACAAGCCTCTTGCGGCGAGTTTGGACAAAGCGATCCGACGCTGCTGGGTGCGGCCGTGTCCATCGGCGGCATGGCAGGCGACCAGCAGGCAGCCACTTTCGGGCAGGCCTGCTTTGCCCCTGGCATGGCCAAGAACACTTATGGCACCGGCTGCTTCATGCTGATGAACACCGGTGCACGCCCTGTGGCGTCCACTCGCAGGCTGCTCACCACGGTGGGTTGGCAGGGCCCGCGCCGCAGCGGTCATGCACACCCTACCGCCTATTGCCTGGAAGGCAGCGTGTTCATGGGCGGCGCCGTGGTGCAGTGGCTGCGCGATGGCCTGGGTTTGGTGAAGGACGCGAGCGAGATTGAAGCCCTGGCTGCCAGCGTGCCCGACACGGGTGGGGTGATGCTGGTGCCAGCCTTCACCGGGCTTGGTACCCCGTACTGGGACGCCTATGCCCGCGGCACCATCGTGGGCCTGACGCGCGGCAGCACCAAGGCACACATCGCCCGCGCGGCCCTGGCCAGCGTGGCGCTGCAGAGCGCGGACGTGTTCGCGGCCATGCGGGCCGATGCGGGCATTGCGCTGACCGAGCTGCGGGTGGACGGCGGCGCAAGCCGCAACAACCTGCTCATGCAGATGCAGGCCAATGTGCTTGGGGTGCCCGTGGTGCGGCCCCAAGTGACCGAGACCACGGCGCTGGGCGCAGCGTATCTGGCTGGCCTGGCTGATCTGGGCGGTGGCGCTTTCTGGGACGGCGCTGCAGCGCTGCAGGCCCAGTGGGCGGTCGACCGGCGATTTGAGCCCGAATGGGGTGACGACCAGCGCCAAGCCCTGCTGCACGACTGGCAACGGGCGGTGGACCGGGCCAGGGCCTGGGCCGAATGAAAGCCTTGCAGGCGCCCGAGTCTGCCTTCACCCGCCCCGCGATGCTTGCCCGCCTGCGGGCACAGGGGCAGAGCGCCTGGGACTTGGTGGTCGTGGGAGGCGGCGCCACCGGGCTCGGCACGGCCCTCGACGCGGCGGCCCGCGGCCTGCAGGTGCTGCTGGTGGAGCGGCACGACTTCGCCAAGGGCACGTCGTCGCGAGCCACCAAGCTGGCGCATGGCGGCGTTCGCTACCTGGCACAGGGCAACATTGGCCTAGTGCGCGAGGCGCTGCATGAACGCGCCAACCTGCTGAACAACGCGCCCCATGTGGCAGGTGCCCTGCCCTTCGTGATGCCCAGCCACTCCATGGCACACAAGGCGTTCTATGGAGCTGGATTGCTGGCCTACGACGCCTTGTCTGGCGTGTTGAACCGCTCCGCCACCCAGCGGGCTGGGCTGGGGCGGACCGCTTTCCTGTCCAGTGACCAGACCCTTGCCTTGGCGCCCGGGCTGCACCCCAACGGGCCAATGGGCCGATTGCGAGGCGGCGTGAAGTACTGGGACGGCCAGTTTGACGACGCGCGCCTGGCCTTGGCCTTGGTCCGCACGGCGGCAGCGCACGGTGCCTGTGTGCTCAACCAGATGAAGGTCACGACACTGCTGCACGACGGGGGGCGGGTGGCGGGGGTTGAACTGTGCGACGCAGAGAGCGGCCAGACGCACCGGGTGGCGGCCCGATGCGTGATCAACGCCACCGGCGTGTGGGTAGACGCCCTGCGCCATCTGGATGGGCAGGCCAACCACCGACACGTCCGCCCCATGGTGGCCCCGAGCCAGGGAGTTCATCTGGTGGTCAACCGCCGCTTCTGGCCTGGCGAGCATGCCTTGCTCGTGCCCAAGACCCAGGACGGACGGGTGCTGTTTGCGGTGCCCTGGCTGGGCCATGTGATCCTGGGCACCACCGACACCCCGCGACAAGACTTGGCCGAGGAGCCACAACCCTTTGAGGCAGAGATCGACTTCATCCTGACCGAGGCGGCTCGCTACCTGCTGCACACGCCCAGCCGCGCGGATGTGCTGAGTCAATGGGTGGGCTTGCGCCCGCTGGTGAAGCCGCCTGACGACGAGGGGGCCAATACCCAGGCGCTCTCACGCGAACACACAGTGCTGGTCAGCCAGAGCGGCCTGGTCACCGTGACCGGTGGCAAGTGGACCACCTACCGTGCCATGGCAGAGGACGTGTTGCAGCAATGCGAAGAGCGCGGTCTGATCCGCAAGGCACCGTCCGCCGCGTACAGATCAACCGCAACCATGCCGCTGGCCGGAGCAGCGCAGCGGCAGGAGCCCTTGTCGGCACCGGCCAGCCTGGCCGTGTATGGCGCCGACGCCGCGCAGGTGCGCGAGTTGCCCGGGGCCGAACGGGAACTGGCGCCAGGCTTCGAGGGCAGCTTCACCGAAGCCATGGTGCGCTTTGCCGTGCGTTTTGAGATGGCGCGCACCCTGGAAGATGTGCTGGCCAGGCGCAGCCGACTGTTGTTCCTGAACGCGGCGGCAGCGGCCCGGGCAGCGCCCCTGGTGGTGACTTTGCTGCAAGAGGAGCTCGCTCACGAGAGCTATGCGCTTTATGACGCCGCTGCAGACCTGGCTCGCTTTGGCCGCCTGGCGGCGCAGTATCAGCTGGCCTGAGACAGGCGGGCCACGGCCCGCGTCCACAGAAGATCAGGGGTCGGCACCGAGTCGAACTCACTCAGCCTGGCCACGCCCCAGGTCAGGCCTGCCAACAACCGCTCAGACCCTTCGGGTACCGGCAGGTCGACTGCGGGCTTGCTGATTCGGTGCAGCACTGCGTCCTTGTCGGACGCAGTGGCGCGCTGAACGATGGCGCAGAACTGGTCTCGGGTGAGGCGTGCCAGGATGACGTCGGGCGCCACCAGACGACGCAAGGCCTGGGCGATGGCGCGGGACAGCGGCGAGCCGTCCAGCACCGCCCATCGGCGTGACAGCGCGTCAAAGTCGCGCACCTGGACAGCGGCGACGGCAATCATGGAACCATCCACGTCACGCTCGGCCAGGCACATGGCCAGATACTCCCGCAGGCCGCGATGGTTCATGCAACCCGTCAGCGGGTCGAGCATGAGCCGACGCTGGACCGCACCAAAGCTGCTGGCGAAGCGCTGAGCCACGCGGTCGCGGATGTCCAGCTTGAGCTCCGCCTCGACCATGGCCGCGAGGTCCCGCAGCGCGTCGAACTCGGGCGGGCCAAACGTGCGGGGCATGGTGTCCAGCGCACACAAGGTGCCCGCGCGCACCCCAGGAGACACCTCCAAGGGCCAGCCCAGGTAAGCCCGGAGGTACGGCGGCCCGGTCACCAGGGGGTTGTCTGCAAAGCGTTCATCCTGCAGGGTGTCGTTCACGCACATCGGGTCGCTCTGCACGATCGCATGCCCGCAGAAGGACACGTCGCGCGACGTGCTGCCAATCTCCAGCCCCTGCACCGATCGAAGCCACTGCTCGTCCTTCTCCACCATCGAGATCAGGGCGATCGGCACGTCCAGAAGGCGGCGTACTGTGCGGGTGATGCGGTCAAACCGCTCTTCGTGCAGCACATAGCTGCAGCTGCGCTCGCCCATGAGGGCGAGGCGGTGCTCATCGTCGGGGACAGCGGGGGCGGGCAGCATGACAGCGGCAGATTGTTGCCCGGAAGCAGAGGTTGTGCATCGTGCCGGTGTTGCATGCGCCAGGGTTTCCGCCGCTGTCAGACCCGCCTTGACGTGGGTCAGAATGCTTGGCCAACATCATCAGGAGACCTTCTCATGCTCACCCGTCGTCAACACCTGCGCCGCCTTGGGCTCGGCGCAGGCGCCGCTGCCCTTGGCCTGCCGCAAATCGCGCTGTCGCAGGCCAGTGGCAATGTCAACATCATCGTGCCCGCTCCAGCGGGTGGCACGGCCGACATCACCGCCCGCATGCTGCAGGAGCCCTTGTCGCGGGCACTGGGCCAGCCGGTGGTGGTGGAGAACCGCGGCGGTGGCTCGGGTGCGGTGGGCGCCCAGGGCGTGATGAATGCACGGCCCGACGGCAACACCCTGCAGATGACCTTCAGCGGCTTTCACGTGATGAGCCCACATCTGGTCAAGTTGCCGTATGACCCCCTGAAGGACTTGCAGCCAGTGGCCAACGTGGTCAGCGCCCCGCAGGTGCTGGTGGTGCGCGGCACACTGCCCTACCAGACCAATGCCGAGCTGGTGGCCGACGCGAAGAAGAACCCCGGACGGCTCAACTACGCCAGTGCAGGCAACGGCTCGGTGCAGCACATCACGGCCGAGCTGTTCAAGAACCTGACAGGCACCTTCATCGTGCACATCCCCTACCGCGGCACAGGGCCCATGCTGCAAGACCTGCTGGCCAACCAGGTGGACCTGATGCTCACCACCGCCCCGCCGCTGGTGCCTCACATTGCGAGTGGCCGCATCCGCGCCCTGCTGGTCACCAGCAAGGAGCGTCTGGCTGCCCTGCCCAATGTCCCCACCGCCGAGCAGGCAGGCATCAAGAACTTTGAGGTGGCGTCGTGGTTTGCATTGCACACCCACAAGGACGCGCCACGCGCCAATGTGGACCGCATCAGTGCCGCCGTGCAGCAGGTGGCCACCAATGCCGACTTCACCCGACGCATGGGCGAGCAGGGGGGCCAGATCACCTACATGAACCCAGACCAGCTGCGCCGCTACGAGCAGGCCGAGTTTGAGCGTTGGGGCAAGCTGATCAAGAGCCAGGGCATCAAGGCCGACTGAGCCAGCTGGCTGCTGACCTCCCAGGTCAGGCCCCCGTGAGCAGGATCCACAGGCCCAGCACGGCAAACAGCAGGGCGGCGGCCCAGCGCACCCACTGGAACGCCCCGCTGGCCGCCAGGCGCAAGGACAGCCTGTCGCCCAGCCACAGGGCCGGGGCATTGGCCAGCATCATGCCCAGGGTCGTGCCCAGCACCACCGCCACTGGCGCGGCATAGTGCGCGGCCAGGCCCACCGTGGCAATCTGGGTCTTGTCGCCCATCTCGGCCAGGAAGAACGACACGAAAGAGGTCAGGAAGACAGCACCACCCCAGCGCCCTCTGGGCGCGGCCTCGTCGGCCGAAAGCTGGTCGGGCACCAGGGCCCAGGCAGCCATGGCAAGGAACGACAGGCCCAGCACCCAGCGCAGGGCCTGCGGTGACACCTGCTGCGTCACCCAGGCGCCCAGGCTGCCCGCCAGTCCATGGTTGAGCAGGGTGGCCAACAGCACCCCCCAGGCAATCAGCCATGGCCGCTTGTAGCGGGCCGCCAGCACAAAGGACAGGAGTTGGGTCTTGTCACCGATCTCTGCCACCGCCACCAGACCGGTGGACACCCAGAACGCTTCCATCTCGCAACTGTCTCACAAGACGAGCTTCAGATAGTGGGCTCCGGGGATCGGGTTGAAGTAGTAGGGCGGCACTTCGACAAACCCCAGGCTCGCGTACAGGCTGCGGGCAGCCTGCATGTCATCCAGCGTATCGAGCAGGAGGTGGGCGTAGCCGGTCACCCGGGCCGTCTCGATCAGGTGCTCGGTGATCAGGCGGCCCAGGCCCAGACCGCGCCCGGCCGGCCGCACGTAGACGCGCTTGAGTTCGCAGGCGTTGGGATGGTCCACATCGACCAAAGGCCGCAGCGCCCCGCAACCGACCGCTTCGCTGGGCTCGCCAGGTTGCTCCAGCCAGGCCAGCACCAGCTCGCCACCCGGCGGCGCGTACTCGCCCGGCAACTGGGCCAGTTCAGTGTCAAAGCCCTGGAAGCACAGGTCCACGCCAAGCCCCGCCTGATACTCCCGGAACAACCGCGCCACCCACGCCAACTCCTGCGTGGAACGCACTGGCGCAACGAAGGGGGTGCCCAAAGGCATACGACAGGTTGTCAGCACATGTTGAGGCTTGGGCGTTTCAGTGTAGTGTCGCGTCGACAGGCTGTCCGAAGCAAACACCCACAAGGATCCGCCATGAACCGCCCGCCCCATGCTGCGCTGTCTTGCCTGAACCCCTTTCGCAGGCGCCTGCCGCGCGCTGCCCTGCTGGGGCTGGCCCTGGCCACCACCGCCTGCCAAACGGTACAGACCACCCAGCCCGGTGCTCTGGGCGTGAGCCGAACCCAAAGCATGGCGGTCAGCCGCCAGCAGATTGACCAGGCCAGCCAAGATGCCTACAACAAGATGCTGGCCGAGGCCCAGCAGAAGGGCGCCCTCAACCGTGACCTGGCCATGACACAGCGGGTTCAACGCATTGCCGCGAGGCTGATTCCTCACACGGCGGTCTTCCGCCCGGACGCGCCCGGCTGGCGCTGGGAAGTCAACGTCTTCAGCAGCGACGACGTGAACGCCTTCTGCATGGCAGGCGGCAAGATCGGTGTGTACACCGGCCTCATCCAGAAACTCAACATCACCGACGATGAGCTCGCGGCCGTGATCGGGCACGAGATCGGGCATGCCCTGCGGGAGCATGTGCGGGAGGCTGTCTCACGTCAGATGGTGACCAACGCCCTGCTGGGCATTGCCGCCACGGGGGTGGCCATCGCCACCGGCACAGGACAGTCTGGCGCGCAACTCGGGCAGCAGTTGGGAGGTGCCATCACGCAGGTCATGTTCACCCTGCCCAACAGCCGGGAGAATGAGCAGGAGGCCGACCTGATCGGCCTGTAACTCGCGGCCAGGGGGGGCTTTGATCCGCGAGCCGCTACCAGCTTGTGGCAGAAGATGTCGCAGCTGGGTGGGGCCCGGGGCCCCAGCTTCCTCAGCACCCACCCGTCGCCCGCGAGCCGTCAGGCCGACCTGGCTGCGGCCGCCGAGAAGGTGATGCCGCTGTACCAGGCCACGATCCAGCGGCGGTGAGCACGTGACTAGCCTGTTACGCCGAAACGCGAGATCCACCACGCTAACCCAAGGCACGCGCAGAAGACCGCCAAGGCCACCACACGGTGGGCGGCACCGTCGGCGCTTGGAGGACAGTCCTGCGCGACACGGGCCTCGAGCACTTTGTCGCCCGTCACCATGGCGGCAGTCAGCGCCTCTTTCTTGAGCAGCTTGTAGGCGATGATGGCCCCCACATGCAGCAGCACCAAGGCCAAGATGATGAGCTTGCCCCAGGTTTTGTGCCAGCCGGTCATGAGCGTCGCCGTTGCAGCCGATACCTTGGTCGCCAAGGGGCCGGCGAACGCAATCTCGTCATCGGTCATGAGGCCAGTGGTGACCTGAACCCCCAGGATGGCCAGCAGCGCAAACACGCTGAAAGCGCCCAGCGGGTTGTGCCCGATGGTATGCATGGCAGACCGGGGCATTCCCCGCAAATAAGCAAACACTGACGCTGGCGAGTACACGAAGGAGGAGAACCGCGACCAGCGGCCGCCGATGAATCCCCAGATGACCCGGAACGCGAGCAGCGCAAGCACCAGCAAGCCAAAGCGCATGTGCCAGACCATGGCGTTGCCCTTGATATTGCCCGTGATCACGCAGCCCAGCACCGCCACCACCAGCAACCAGTGAAACAGGCGGGTGGGCAGGTCCCAGACTCGGACTCGGCTCAGGGCGGGGGTGGCAAGGGGTGCGTTCATGAACAACTCCGTCAGTTCGGGGGAGCGCACTGGCAAGCCCCAGTGCATCAAACCCGCAATTGTTGTATGGTTTTGGGGCTCGGTCTGCACCAGACCCTTTTTCAAGCTGCCAACACCAAAGGACTTGTCATGAAGAAAGTGTTGATGTCACTCGCCGCCGTTTCGGCTCTCGCTGCGGCCCTGCCTGCGCAGGCGCAGTTTCAGCGCCCGGAAGATGCCGTGAAGTACCGTCAGTCCTCTCTGTTCGTGATGGCGCAGCACTTTGGGCGGATCGGTGGCATGGCCCAAGGCCGCATCCCGTTTGATGCTGCGCAGGCTGCCGCCAATGCCGATGTCGTGGCGTCGCTGTCCAGCCTGCCGTGGGCAGGTTTCGGCGCAGGTCACAACGTGGGCACCACGCGTGCCAAACCGGAGATCTGGACCGACACGGCCCGCTTCAACCAGATGGCCAACGACATGCGTCAAGCCACGCTGGCGCTGCAAACGGCCACCAAGGCCCCCGGCCTCACCGTGGAACAGCTTCGCACCGCGGTGGGGGCGACGTCCCGCACCTGCCAGGCCTGCCACGACGCGTTCCGCACCCCGCAGTAACGGGAACACCGTCCCCAGATGAGCAAAGGCCCGCTGTGCGGGCCTTTTTCTTTGTCGCGGCGCAAGGCCGCGACGCCCGAGCCCAGACGGCCGGTCAATCGCTGGACCAGCCAATCACCTCATAGCCCCGCTCTCGAAGACAACGGTCCACGAAGTTGCGGAACAGTGGGTTGACACCAGGGCCGCGAAAGCTCCCCGCCACCCCTCCGGTGGCCCCGCCGATCACCCCTGCGCGGGCTGCGCCGCCCAGGATCTCACCCGCATTGCGGCCAGACAGGATGGAGCCCACTGCACCAGCGGTGGCCCCAACGGCGGCGCCCCGGGCCGCACCCGCTGCAGCCTGGCTTTGTGGCTCCGGATGCACCCCGGCCGCCACGGCCTGATCCATGCAGGCGCTGCTGTCCGCCTGCGCCTGCGCCTGGCCCACCTGATTGAGCTTGGCGTTGGGATAGAACACGGGCTTGGGGCCCCCAGGCTGCCCGGCCGTGGTGGCGCAACCCGCCAGCCCGAGGACCAGGGTCAGCACCGACAACACGCGAGCGGCGCGGCAACAGGCATCCGATGGATTCATGACTTGTCCCGTTCAATGACCCACGAAGAGACGTGGAAGCGATTGGCTTGGTCCTTACTCAACGCATGAGGCGATTCTCAGGCTGACGGCCCGCACCCGCTCAGGCATGACAATTGCCTTGATTCACCAGCCTGACTGCCGAGCTGACATGACCTCCCCCACGATGCCCCACCGCCCAAAACATCAGAAAAGCTGGTACTGGGCTGACCTGAGCGTGCGGGACTTCGCGTCACTCGACGCTAGGCACACGGTGGCGGTGTTGCCGGTGGCTGCCATCGAACAGCACGGCCCGCACTTGCCCGTCAGCGTGGACACCACCCTGGCTGACGGCATCGTGGCGGCAAGCACCCGCCATCTCGACCCTCATCTGCGTGTGCTGTTTCTGCCCACCCAGCAGATTGGCAAGAGCAACGAACACGCGCGATTCCCGGGCACGCTCACCTTGTCGGCCACCACGCTGATCCAGGTGTGGATGGAGATCGGCGCCTGCGTGGCCGCAGCGGGCATCAAGAAGCTTCTCCTGTTCAACTCGCACGGGGGCCAGGTCAGCGTGATGGACATCGTGGCGCGCGACCTTCGGGCCCGGCATGATCTGATGGTGTTTGCCACCAACTGGTACACGCTGCCCTGCGAGGAGTGGGGACCCAATGGGTTGTTTGACGCGCGGGAGCTGCGCTTTGGCATCCACGCGGGCGACATGGAAACGTCCATGATGCTGCATCTGCGCGGCCAGTACGTCGACATGCAGTTCGCCCAGGACTTTGTCAGCACCAGCGAGCAGCGGGCCCGCGACTACCCCATCCTGGGCAATGGCGTCTCTGCCAAGCTCGCCTGGCAAACCCAGGACCTGAATCCCCTGGGCGCTGCCGGCGACGCCACCAAGGCCACCGCCGAGCGCGGCCAGGTGGTGGTCGAGGCTGCGGGAAAGAAGCTGGCCGAGTTGCTGGCCGAGGTGAGCCGCCTGCCCGCAGACACCCTGGAGCCCCAGCCACACTGGCTCAGCCCCACCTGAATGCCACATCCGGTCCACACCGCACACCATGAACCTGCTGGAGATCACCAACCTGGAGAAGCGCTATGGCAATGGCACGCTGGCGCTCCAGGGCATGGACTTGAACATCGGCGAGCATGAGTTCGTCAGCTTTCTCGGGCCGTCGGGCTGTGGCAAGAGCACCGCGCTGCGCATGATCGCGGGTCTGTCCCCCATCACCGCCGGACAGATCGCCTGGCCAGGGTCGGCCCTTGGCCATGGCGACCCTGCCTCGCACCACAACGACATCTCCTTCGTGTTCCAGGAGCCCACCCTCATGCCGTGGGCCACGGTGTTCGACAACGTGTGGTTGCCGCTGCGCCTGAAGGGCCGCAGCAAGGCCGACGCCCGCGATGAGGTGATGGCGGGCCTGGAGACGGTGGGGCTCACCCAGTTTGCGCAGGTGTACCCGCGCGAGCTGTCTGGGGGCATGAAGATGCGCGTGTCGATTGCGCGCGCGCTCATCACCAAGCCCCGGCTGCTGCTGATGGACGAGCCCTTTGCCGCACTGGACGAGATGACACGGTTCAAGCTGAACAACGACACGCTGCGCCTTTGGCAGGACAACCAGTTCACCGTGATCTTCGTCACCCACAGTGTGTACGAGTCGGTGTACCTGTCCAACCGCATCGTGGTCATGGCGGCTCGGCCGGGCCGGGTGATCGCCGACATCCACGTCGACGAGCCCTACCCCCGCAGCGACGCCTTCCGCAACACGCGGCGCTACAGCGACTTGTGCGTGCAGGTGTCCACCACCCTGCATGGCTCCCTGGACGTGCACGAGGGGTAAGTCTTGAACACCACCATGAGGGCAGAAGGCAAGACGGCTCTTCACCAGCAGCCCTGGGTCAAGGTGCTGTTTCCGGTGATCGTGTTCCTGGGCGCCATCATCGGCTGGGAGGCCGTGGTACGCATCAACAACATCCCCCACTACATCCTGCCAGCGCCCACCCTTGTGGCGAAAACCCTGGTCGCCAACTTCACCTCGTTGCTGCCCAGCTGGTACTTCACCCTCAAGATCACCTTCTGGGCGCTGCTGCTGTCCGTCGTCGGCGGCGTGCTGCTGGCCATTCTTTTCGCGATGTCGCGCTGGATCGAGCTGACGCTGTTCCCCTTCGCTGTGGTGCTTCAGGTCACGCCCATCGTGGCCATTGCGCCGCTGATCCTGATCTTCGTGGACTCCATCACGGCGTCCCTTCTGATCTGCGCCTGGATCGTGACCTTCTTCCCCATCCTCTCCAACACGGTCATCGGCCTGCGCAGCGCCGACCTGAACCTGCGCGACCTGTTCAAGCTGTACGGCGCATCCCCGTGGCAGACCCTGCGGCACCTGCTCATCCCCTCGGCCCTCCCGTACTTCATTGCGGGCCTGAAGGTGGCCGGTGGCTTGAGCCTGATCGGCTCGGTGGTGGCCGAGTTTGTGGCAGGCGTGACGGGCAAGGAGACGGGGCTGGCGTCACGCATTCTGGAAGCGAGCTTTCGCACCGAGATTCCCAAGATGTTTGCCGGCCTGGTGCTGGTGTCGCTCACCGGCATTGGCATCTATTTCCTGTTCAACTGGATCAGCAAGCTCGTGCTCGGCAAGTGGCACGAGAGCGAGATCAAGACCGACCGGTGATGCTGCGGATCGAAGCCGCCCGGGTTCCAGGTTCGCTCACGCCTGGCACACCACTGGGTGTGGTGGACCTGGTCATCGACGATGGCCGCATCATCGGCATGGCTCCCAGCGCTCAACCCGCCCGATGCACCGTCATCCCCTGCCCTGTGGACCTGCATGTCCATCTGGACAAGGCCTACGTCATCCAAGAGGTCGGGGCCTCGCCGGGCAACCTGTTTCACGCCATCTCGCACATGGCTTCGCACCGCGACGCCTGGACCCACGAACACGTCCGCCCACGATTCGAACGGGGCCTGAAAGACGCCTACCAGTGCGGCACCCGCGCGGTGCGCACCCACATTGACTTCGTCACGCCGACCGAGCCACCGGGCTGGCGGGTGGGGCGTGAACTGGCCCAGGTGTGGGCCGGCCGACTGAGCATTCAGATGGTGTCATTGACACCCCTGGATGTCTTTGACCCACAGCTTGAGGGGCCAGACGAACCAGGCATCGCCCATCAGATTGCCCGCGCAGTGGCCAGCACCCCGGGGGGCCTGCTGGGTGCCTTTGTGTATCGCAACGACCGTTTGCACGACAAGCTGAACCGGGTGTTCGCGCTGGCCAAGGCACACAACCTGGACATCGACTTCCATGTGGACGAGGGCCTGGACACCGACGCGACCGGACTTGCGGCCGTGGCCGAGCTCACACTTGCCCACGGTTGGCAGGGACGCGTCACCTGCGGACACTGCTGCTCGCTGTCGGTGCAGACGCCCGAGGTCGCGGCGAGCACCCTGGCCGCGGTGGCCGAAGCGGGGATTCACCTGGTGAGCCTGCCCACGACCAATGCCTACCTGCAGGGCAGCTGGCAAGGCACGCCGCTGGAGCGCGGCGTGACCCGGCTGATTGAAGCCGACGCGGCAGGCGTGGCCACCAGCCTGGCCACCGACAACGTGGAAGACACCTTCTATCCCTATGGCAGCCACGACCTGATCGCCAACTTCGGCTTCGGGGTCCAGTTGGCGCACCTGGCCAGTCCGGATGCCTGGCTGCCCGCCATCACCACCCGCCCGGCAGCCGCCATGGCCCTGCAGTGGCGTGGCGAGATCGCAGTGGGCGCTCCGGCAGACCTGGTGGTGCTGGCCGCCACCACAGAGCATGAGCTGCTGACCCCGCGGGGCATGGCACGGCGCGTGATGCGCGGCGGCCGCTGGCTCGAACCCGCTGCCTGACCCTTGCCGCAGACGCCATGAATCGACGATTCGACACCACCACGTTCCTTGAGGCTCTTCGCGCTCGGGCGCCGGGCATCCAGGTCGACACCGATGCCCGGACCCTGGAGGCCAAGTCTCGCGACTACTACTGGTACAGCCCGATCCTGACGGAGCAACTGGACGGCAAGCACGCTGACGTGGTGGTGACCCCATCGACCCAGGAGGAGGTGTTGGCCGTCGCGGCCACCTGCGCACACCTGCGCGCGACGCTCACGGTGCGGGGTGGCGGGACTGGCAACTACGGCCAGTGTGTGCCGTTGGAGGGCGGGGTGGTGCTCGACATCACTGGCCTGAACCGGGTGTTGCGAATTGAGCCACCGCAACCCACGGCCACCGCCTATGGCACCAAATCGCTCGGCCGGGCGACGGTCGAGGCGGGCTGCCTGATCGACACCCTGGAGCTTGCGGCCCGTGCGCAGGGCCAGGAAACCTTGATGTTCCCTTCCACCCTAAAGATCGCCACGGTCGGTGGCTTCATCGCCGGGGGGTACGCGGGCGTGGGCTCCATCCGCCACGGCATCCTCAAGGACACCGGCAACGTCACCCGCATCCGGGTGGTGACGGTGGAAGAGAACCCACAGATCATCGATCTCCTGGGCGCAGACATCCAGAAGGTGCACCACGCCTTTGGCACCAACGGCATCATCACCGAGCTGGATGTGGCCTTGGCCCCCGCGCAGGACTGGCGCCACGCCATCGTCACCTTCGACGACAGCGCAGCGGGTTACGGCGACGCCCTGCGGCTCGGGGTGGCGATGTCGCGCCCTGACCTGGCCTGCCGCCTGGTCTGTACCGTCGACAAGCGCTTCCAGCCCTACTACCCAGAGTTCGGCCCACACTTTCCTGTCAACCACCATGCCCTGTTTGCCATGGTGGCCGCCCCATCGCTGCCCTTGTTCGACACCCTGGTCCGTGAAGCGGGCGGCACCATCACGTTGAACATGACCGAGGCGGAACTGGAGGCACAGCATCTGCCCCCGGCTTACGAGTGCGCCTACAACCACACCACCCTCCAGGCGCTGAAGCACGACCGAAGCTGGACCTACCTGCAGCTGGCCCACCCGATGCCCTTCGACCCGGACGTGACCGTGCGGCTCATGGACGCGTTTGGGGACGAGGTGCTGATGCACCACGAATTTGGCAAGCAGTTTGGGGGCTACGTCACGTTCGGCCTCCCCTTGGTGAGCTACTTCGACCGTGACCAGCTGTATGCCGTGGCGCAACGGTTTGTGGATGCCGGCTGCACCCTGTTCGACCCCCACGTCGTGACCATCGAGGACGGTGGCATGAAGGTGATCGACACGGCACAGATCGACTTCAAGAAAGTGGCCGATCCGCACGGCCTGATGAACCCAGGCAAGACCCGTGGCTGGCTTCCCGAATACGCCAGGCCATGATCCTCCTGCCAGCTAGCGAGTAACCCTGGTCGCGCGAACGGTATGCTTTGTGCAAGCATTCTTCGCTGGTCAGTCACACGCACCATAAAGGAACCTGCCATGACGCTGTCTCGCCGCTCTACCCTCAAGTTCGGTCTCGCTGGCGCACTGCCCCTGGGCGTAGCGTCGCTTGGCGTGGCCCAGAACGCCACGCCTGCGCTGGAGAAGGTGGTGTTTGCCACCAACTGGCGGGCACAGGCCCCGCACGGTGGCTTCTATCAGGCGGTGGCCGACGGCACCTATCGCCGTCTCGGCCTGGACGTGGAAATCCAGATGGGTGGCCCCCAGGTGAACAACCGCCCCATGCTGCCCGCCGGGCGCGTCGACTTCCTGATGACCGGCAACCTGCTGCTCACCTTCGACAACATCAAGAACGGTGTGCCCACAGTGATCGTCGGCTCCATCTTCCAGAAGGATCCGCAGGCCATCATCGCACACCCAGGCCAGGGCTACGACAAGTGGGAAGACCTCAAGAAGGCGCCCACCGTGCTGATCTCGCGCGACGGCCAGAACAGCTTCTGGCAGTGGATGAAGGCCGAACACGGCTTCCGCGACGAGCAGTTGCGCCCCTACACCTTCAACCTCGGCCCCTTCTTGCAGAACCGGCGCTCGATCCAGCAGTCCTATTCCATCGCGGAGCCGATTGCGGTGCGTGCCCAGGGCGGGTTTGACCCGGTGGTGCACCTGCTGGCCGACAACGGGTTTTCAACCTATTCCACAACGGTCGAAACCCGCGCCGAGCTGGTGCGCACCAAACCGCAGACGGTGCAGCGCTTCATGGATGGCTCCATCCAGGGTTGGTACAACTACATGTACGGTGACCGCGGCGCGGCCGCAGCCCTCATCAAGAAGGACAACCCCGAGATCAGCGACGCGCAGATGGAGGGCTCGGTCGAACTGATGAAGCGCCTGAACATCGTGGACAGCGGCGATGCGCTGACCCGTGGCATTGGTGCCATGAACGAAGCGCGCATCAAGGACTTCTACGACAAGATGGTCAAGGCGGGCCTCTACAAGCCAGGCGATGTGGACTTGTCCAAGGTGGCCACCACCCAGTTCGTGAACAAGGGCGTGGGCCTCGACATCAAGCGCCGACTGACCGGCCGCGCCTGATCCCGCAAACGGTGGGTCTCCCGGGGCAGCGTTGGCTGCCCCTTTTTTCAGGTCGCGGCACAACGTCATGAGACTGCTGGTCATTCACTGCCACCCGCTGCCGGAAAGCTTCAGTTCAGCCCTTTTTGCGCTGGCCTGCAACACCTTGCAGCAGGCTGGGCATGAGGTGCGCCCCATCGACCTGTACGCCGAAGGCTTCAATCCCGTGCTGTCGGCGCAGGAGCGGCGTGACTACCTGACGAATACCGGCGCCTGTGTGGCTGGCGTTCAGGCCCATGTGGACCTGCTGCGCTGGGCTGAGGGCCTGGTGTTCGTCTACCCCACCTGGTACTACGGCCCCCCAGCCATGCTGAAGGGCTGGCTGGAGCGGGTGTGGCTGCCTGGGGTCACCTTCGAGCCCCCGAGGCGCAAGGGTGACACGACCCGGGCCTTGCTCACCCAGGTGCGGCGGCTGGTGGTGGTGACACACGGCGGTGCGCCATGGTGGTGGCTCAAGGTGATGGGCGACCCGCATCAGAGGTTTTGGCTGCGCGGCATGCGCGCGGTGATGCACCCCGCATGCACCAGCACCTGGCTACAGTTGCACAACATGAACAACGTCACGCTGCAAGACCGTGAGGCCTTCATGGCCAAGGTGCGGCGGGCTTTGCTGAAACTCTGACCCAACGCACAAGCCACCCCATGCATACCGGCACCCCCATGGCGAACTACGCGGCCTTCAAGCGTGCAGGCGACTTTGTGTTCATGAGCGGCATCGTCGCGGTCAACCCAGGTGCGCTGGCCGAGCGGCGCATCGTCACGCGGTATGAAGACCTGCCCGAGTCTGCCCTGCCCGCGCTCAAAGGGCTGGGCTATGCGACCGGGCAATTGAGCGTGGACGTGTACGAAGCACCCATCGTGGCCCAAAGCTGGTTCGTGCTGGACCGCATCCGCCAGCTGGCGGAGGAAGCCGGTGGCTCCATGGGCGACGTGTTCAAGCTGGTGCAGTACTTTCGCGACCTGCGCCACTACCCGGCCTACAACCGGGTTCGCGGGTTGTTTTTCACCGAGCCCCCCGTCAGCACCGTGATCGAGATGAACCGCGTGCTGCCCAGCGACGAGGTGGTGGTGGAAGTGGAAGCCACCATGTACCTGCCCCGTCGATGAGTGGCCAGGTTCTCGTTGAGACCCCTGCGCCCGGGCTGACGCTCATCACCTTGAACCGGCCGCAGCGGCGCAATGCCGTGGACTGGCCTACTGCACAGGCACTGGCGGCTGCGTTCCAGGCCTTCGACGCCGACCCGGAGGCCAGAGTCTGCGTGCTGACCGGAGCAGGCGGGCATTTCTGCGCGGGGGCTGACCTGAAGGCCGTGGGTAACGAGGCGGATGCCGAGGTGGGACGCGTCAACCCCGATGTGGCCCGCAGCCTGGGCCCCATGGGCCCCACGCGCATGGTGCTGGCCAAGCCGGTTATTGCGGCGATCGAGGGCTACGCGGTGGCGGGTGGCCTGGAGCTGGCCTGCTGGGCCGACCTGCGGGTGGCCGCCACCGACGCCAGGCTCGGCGTGTTCTGCCGACGCTTTGGGGTACCCCTGATCGATGGCGGCACCGTGCGGCTGCCCAGGCTGATCGGGCACTCGCGGGCGATGGACCTCATCCTCACCGGCCGCGAAGTCAGCGCGCAGGAGGCCTTCGACATCGGGCTGGTCAACTACCTGGCACCCACCGGGCAGGCCGTGGCCGCTGCGCTGGAACTGGCGAGCCGATTGGCCGCCTTGCCCCAGCAATGCCTGCGGGGCGACCGGCTCAGTGCCATCCAGCAGTGGGGCTTGTCCACGCCCGACGCGCTGGGCAACGAGATGCGGCACGGCATGGCCACCCTGGCGTCAGGAGAAACGGTTCGTGGGGCGGCCCAGTTTGCAGCGGGACAAGGGCGCGGCGGAGCTTCGGCGTAAGCGCTGCTGAGCGCTGAGCCCTGCTACAGCACTGCCGCAAACGCCTTTGCTGTGCGTTCCACGTTGTGGCTAGTCAAGCCCGCCACGCAGGCGCGGCCGGTGCGCACCAAGTACACGCCGTGCTCCGCGCGCAGGCGGTCACACTGCTCGGGCGTGAGCCCGGTGTAGCTGAACATGCCGCGCTGGGTGAGGAAGTAGCTGAAGTCGCGCCCAGGCTTCTCGGCGGACAGCACCTCGTGGAAGCGCTTGCGCATGCTCTTCATGCGCTGGCACATCTCACCCAGCTCCAGAGCCCACTGGGCACGCCACTCGGGGCTCTTCAGGATGGCACTGACAATCTGGCCGCCATACGCCGGGGGGCTGGAGTAGTTGCGCCTCACCGCAAAGCACAGCTGCCCCTTCACCCGGGCGGCCTCGTCGGCGCTGGCGCACACGGCGCTCAGCCCGCCGCACCGCTCGTTGTAGAGCGAGAACGACTTGGAAAACGAGTTGGTGACAAAGAAGAACGCGCCCGCATCCACCAGCATGCGCACCGCAAAGGCATCCTGCTCGATGCCGTCGCCAAAGCCCTGGTAGGCCATGTCCACGTAGGGGATCAGCCCCCGCTCAACGATCACCGGGATAAGCCGGGCCCACTGCTCACGGGTGAGGTCTACCCCCGTCGGGTTGTGGCAGCACGCATGCAGCAGCACGATGCTGCGGCTGGGCATGGCCTTGAAGACGGCCAGCATGGCCTCAAAACGCAGGCCGCCTGTGGCGGCGTCGTAGTAGGGGTAGCTTTTGCACACAAAGCCCGCGCCTTCGAACATCGCGCGGTGGTTGTCCCAGGTGGGGTCGCTCAGGTAGACGTCTGAGGCTGGGTAGTGCCGCTTGAGGAAGTCGCCCCCCACCTTCAGGCCGCCGGAGCCGCCCAGGGTCTGGATGGTCGCCACCCGGCCCTCTTTGACGGCTGCAGACTCTTTGCCAAACACCAGGTCGGCCACGGCCGCCGCGTAGTCTGCCGAGCCTTCCATGGGCAGGTAGCCATGGGGCAGCACCTGGGTGCCACGCCAGGCCTCGGCCTTCTGCACGCACTGCAGCACCGGCAGCTTGCCGTCGTCGTCGGTGTAGATGCCAATGCCGAGGTTGACCTTGTTCGGGTTCGGGTCCTTCAGGTAGTCCTGGTACAGCGACAGGATGGAGTCGCCGGTGAAGGCCTCGACTTGGGCGAAGGGAGAGGGATGGGTTGAAGCGCTCATGGCCGTCGATTGTCGGGGTTTCGCGGGCCGCCCCGGCGCCTCAGGCGCTGGTGATCCATGCGTGCCGCTCGGGGGCGTCCAGATGCGGCAGGGCGTTGTAGGTGACCAGCATGTGGCGCTTGGGCGTGAAGGCGAATTCGGTCACCGAGGTGTTGCGGATGCGCAGGTTCAGCTCGATCGTGGTCTCGGGCGAGGTGCCCAGCACATGCCCAACCGCGGTGCTGATGGGCCCTCCGCTCGAGACGATGATCACGTCGCCTTCCAGCGGGGTCTGTGTGCGCACATGGTCCAGCGCGCCCACCACACCGGCCACGAACGCCGCGTAGCTGGGCATGCCCTCTGGGGCAGTTCGGCCCTGCATCCAGGCCGCCAGGCCGTCGCGCAGCAGGCGAAAGTGGGCCCGGTAGGCCGCGGCCCAGGCCTCGGGCTCGCGGGCCTTGTCTGGCAGCGTCAGCGGGCCCGGGTGAATGGCCTTGAGCACGGCATCGCTGTCGTATTCATTGAGCCCGGGCCACAGCAACGGCGTGTGGGCATAGCCCGCCCCATGCGCCAGGCCAGCCCAGGTCTGCGCATGGCGCCTCAGGCTGCCCATCAAGACCGCATGGGGCTCGATGCCCTGTGTGGCAAACCACTGGCCGAGCAGGCGCGACTGCTCATGCCCGATCTCACTCAACTGGTCGTAGTCGGCCGCGCCGAAACTGGCCTGGCCGTGGCGAACAAGAAATAGACGTCCCATGACGGCATTGTGTGGGGGCCAGGCGGAGCCACCCGTCGCGACCGCTACAGCCAGCCCACAGCGCGTCCCGCCGTGCAGGGCGGCGGCGAACGGGGTGGCTCAGACGCCGCCTGAGTTCAGGGTGACCAGGCCCTTCGGCGTCGACAGCGTGGCGGCCAGGTGCCAGGTGCCGTCTCGAACAGATATGGCTTGCGTGCCGCCGTTCAGCTGCGCGGCAATGGCATCGGGCCAGGTGCCAGGCGGGGTGCTGAGCACCAGCGACTCCAGGGTCACACCACTGGGCGGCATGGTGCGGGCCGGGTGCGCGCTGCCCCACTGGATGAGCGTGGGCAGGCAGCTCTGCATCAGGCGCTGGCCATCGGCCCGCACGCTGATCTGCCATTCCAGCAGGCCGGCTGGGGTGGGGCGGGAGGCCTGCACGCCCTCGCCGCGGTCCACGCCCGCGGCCCGCCACGCGGCCAAGATGCTCGCGAGGCTGGGCGTTCGGGCCACCCAGTGGATGAGCTGCGGCCCGTCACGCCGCAACCGGGCCTGCAGGGCCTCGTCGTCCAGGTCAAACCAGCGCCGCCCCAGGCGCGAGGGCGTGGCCGCCGGGTTGATGGCGATGATCTCGAAATAGGCGTCTGGAAAGCCGGGCGACGCGATGCGAAACAAGCGGTTGTGCGTGCCAAACAGCGGATGTTCTCCGCCGGGCCCCGGTGTGATGCCCAAGGTGGCTTCACACCAGGCCACGCCCTCGGCCAGCGTGGCAGCCGCCACCACCAGGTGGTCCAGCATCAGGCTGCCGGGCGCGCTCACAGCAGCACCTCGCCCGCGACGCAGGTGACCGACTCGCCCCCCACCCAGATGTCTGCACCGTTCTGCTCCAGCCACACCCGCCCAGCTCGGCCCATGGCCGTGCCCTGTGCCGCCACATAGCGGGCTGGCGCCAAGCCCGCGCCAATCAGCCACTGCGCCATGGCCGCGTTCAGGCTGCCGGTCACCGGGTCTTCCGTGAGGCCGGTGTTGCCGGGAAAGAAGGCCCGCACCTCAAACTGGCATTCGCTGCCCGGTGCCTGCGGGGCCACAACCCCGATGTCCAGGCCCGCCAGCACCTGCGCGTCGGGCCTGAGCGCCAGCACCTGCGCGGCACTGCGGAGCATGACGCCCCGCCACTGGGGGCCGTTGTCGCACCAGGCATGCGCGACCACATCGTCCGGCTGCAGGCGCAGGCCCTTGAGCACCACCGCGAGTTCGGCATCGCTCAGGGGCCCACCGCGCAGCAGCGGGGGCGCGGCGAAGGACAGCCGAGGCCCATCGCGGCGAATGCGCACCAGGCCAGCCCCGCACTCCTGCACCACCTGTGCGCCGCGTGCCCGGCCGCCCGCGGCCAGCCAGGCGTGGCAACTGCCCAGCGTGGGATGGCCGGCGAAGGGCAGCTCGCGCCCGGGGCAGAAGATGCGCAGCCGATAGTCGGCCCCAGCCACCGCGCCCGCAGGCGTGGGCGGTAGCACGAAGGTGGCCTCCGACAGGTTGGTCCAGTTGGTGAAGGCCTGCATCTGCTCGGTGCTGAGGCCCTCGCCATCCAACACCACCGCCACCGGGTTGCCCAGGTAGGGCGTGGCGGTGAACACATCCACTTGCTGAAAAGAACGTTGCTTCATGAACAAGCCTCTATGCAAGCGCTTGATCCAGCACACCCCTGGCACAGGGCATGGCAAAGACGCGGCGGTACCAGGCCATCAGGTGCGGCCACTCAGGGCGCAGGCTGTCGGGCGGCAACACCCCCGGCGCAGCGGGCTGCGCGTGGATGGGCAGGCCCAGGCCCAGCCAGCGGTGCACCTCGCAGGCGATCGGGATGTCGGCCATGGTGAACTGCGTACCCGCCATGAAAGGCTGCCGGGCCAGCACCGCATTCACCTGGGCAAACAGCGGCTCGGCGGCGGCCTGGCTGGCCCGCACCTTGCCCATGTCGCGCTCGGCGTCGCTGGTGCGGGTGAGCTGCCAGAAGGCCTCACGCCCCGCACCGTTCAAGGTGGTCTGCTGCCAGTCCATCCAGCGCTCGGCGTCGAAACGGGTTTGCAAATCGGCCGGGTACAGCGTGCCGGGCGCGTGCTTGGCGCACAGGTAGCGCACGATGACGTTGCTTTCCCACAGCACGAAGTCGCCGTCCACCAGGGTGGGCACGAGCTGGTTGGGGTTGAGCGCTGCGTAGGCGTCCGTCTTGGTCACACCAAACTGGCGGCCTGCGTCGAGGCGTTCAAAGTCGCGCCCGGCCTGCAGACCACAAGCCTGCAAGGCCATGACCACCTTGCGCACATTGATGGAGGTGATGCGCCCCCAAATCGTCAAGCCTCGACCCATGAAACCCGCTCCGTTGCAACAGGCTCAGCTTAGCCTCAGGCCGGGCCGCCCATCCTCGCAGCCCCACCAATGGCGCGGGCCAGCTTGGCCACCGCGTCGCCGATCTGGTCGGGCGTAAGGGTGACGAAGCTCAGACGCAAGGTATTGACCGGGGCGGGCTGACCGTCGATGTCGGGATAGAACGCAGCCCCAGGGACAAAGGCCACGCCTTGCTCAACCGCCTTGGGCAAGAGTGCCAGCGTGTCGATCGGCTCTCGAAGGGTGAGCCAAAAGAACATGCCG
>CAZRRW010000006.1:8254-25225 GCA_964602505.1 uncultured Burkholderiaceae bacterium | reverse complement strand
CACGGCTGGCAACGCCAGCGGCGTGAACGATGGTTCATGCGCTTTGCTGCTGGCCAGCGAGGCGGCTGCCGCCCAGCACGGCCTCACCCCCAGGGCACGGGTGGTGGGCATGGCCACCGCTGGCGTTGCGCCGCGCGTCATGGGCATTGGCCCGGCCCCGGCGGTACAGAAAGTGCTGACCCTCGCAGGCCTCAAGCTGGAGCAGATGGACGTGATTGAGCTCAACGAGGCCTTTGCCGCGCAAGGCTTGGCGGTGCTGCGCTTGTTGGGCCTGCAAGACGACGACCCGCGCGTCAACCCCAACGGCGGGGCCATTGCCCTGGGCCACCCGCTGGGGGCCAGCGGCGCGCGCCTGGCCACCACGGCGGTGAACCAGCTTCACAAAACCGGTGGCCGCTACGCCATTTGCACCATGTGCATTGGCGTGGGGCAGGGCATCGCGGTGGTGCTGGAGCGGGTGTGAGATCGGTTTGACCTAGGTCAGACTCGGCGCGGTCACTCCCGCCTAAAGTGCCGACCATGCGACTGGTGCCATGGCGGTGCCACGCCTGCTCGTTTGCTGCCCATGTCTGACGCTCCGTTTGAACCCGTGCCCGTTGGCACGCCCCTGCCCCACCGCAAGGTCATCCGCTCCTGGCTTATCCCCTTGACGGGCCGCACTACGCTGGGCCCGCTGCTGCGCCTGTTACTGGATCTCGCCATTTGGGTGGGCCTGCTGGCCGCCGTGGTGGTGGCGCCCAGCTGGCCACTCAAGCTGCTGGCGGGGCTGGTGGCGGGCTTCTGGATCGGGCGGCTGTTCATCATCGGGCACGACGCCTGCCACCAGAGCTACACCCCGCACCGGCGGCTGAACGCCTGGCTGGGGCGCGTGGCCTTCCTGCCCTCGCTCACCCCCTACAGCCTGTGGGACGTGGGGCACAACGTGGTGCATCACGGCTACACCAACCTGCATGGGGTCGACTTCGTCTGGCAGCCCTTTACCCCTGCGCAGTGGGCAGCGCTGCCGCGCTGGCGGCGGGCGCTGGAGCGGGTGTACCGCAGCGGCTGGGCGCCGGGCCTGTACTACGCCGTGGAGATATGGTGGCGCAAGCTGTGGTTTCCCACCCGCGCCCACATGCCCACCCGGCGCGCGGTGTTCACCCGCGACTCCTGGCTGGTCACCGCCTTTGGCGCGGCCTGGGTGGGCGCGCTGGCGTGGGCTGCACAGGCCACCGGCCAAAGCACTGCGCTGCTGGTGGCCCTGGGCTTCGGCGTGCCTTTCGCCTTCTGGTGCAGCATGATCGGCTTTGTGGTCTATGTGCACCACACCCACGAGCGCGTGGTCTGGCACGCTGACAAGGTGGCCTGGGCCGCCGCGGCGCCCTTTGTGTCAACCACCGTGCACCTCACCTTCCGCTGGCGTTGGGGGGCGTTGATGCATCACATCATGGAGCACACCGCCCACCATGTGGACATGAGCATCCCGCTCTACCGCCTGCGTGATGCGCAGGCCAAGCTGGAAACCCTGCTGCCTGGGCGCATCGTGGTGCAGCCGTTCTCGTGGCGCTGGTACTTCACCACCGCGCGCACCTGCCAGTTGTTTGACTTGTCCACCCAGCGCTGGCAGCGCTTTGCCTGACGTGGCGCTGGTGGCGGGCAGGCGCCGCACAATCGGCGGATGCCAGCACCCACCGCGCCATGACCGCCGACGACTTGCGTGCCCTGGTGGCCCGTGCCACCCCCGCCGCGTGCAACTGCGGCGCCACCCGCTGGGCTGCGTGGGCCAGCGTGCCCGAGCATGAATGGCCTGCGGGCCTGATGCAGGCGGTCGGCTCGCTGCGGGCAGTCACAGACGACACGGCCGAGCCCACCTTCGAAGAGCACCACCCCACTGGCACGCGCTACGACAGCGCCGACGCGCCGGTGTCGCTGCCGCACTTTCCCTTCAACCGCTGCGAGGTGTTTGCCTGCCGCCAGTGCCAGCGGGTGGTGCTGCGCTACACCGAGTTTGGCGGCTACTACGTGGACGCCCGGGCGCACTGGATTGCCGACCCGGCGCTGGTGCTGGGCTAGCGGCTGCCGCCCTTCGGGCCGCCTACCATCGCGGCATGAACACACAAGCTTCTTCTTCCCGCGTGGCCGCCGTCACTGGCGGTGCGCGCGGCATTGGCCTCGCCATTGGCGAATGGTTTCTCGCGCGCGGCTACACCGTGGCCCTGATCGACGTTGACGCCGCCACACTGACCGCGACCGTCACGCGCTTGCAACATGCGCATGGCGTTGCCAATGTGTTTGGCTCGGTGTGTGACGTGTCGCAGCCCGAGGCGGTAGCCGCCGCCTTTGCGCAGATTGGCCAGGCCCACGGCCGGGTCGATGCACTGGTCAACAACGCTGGGGTGGCCGTGTTCAAGCCGCTGAAGGACACGACGTTCGCTGAGTGGCGGCAGGTGCTGGGCACCAACCTGGACGGTGCGTTCTTGTGCACCCAGGCTGCACAACCTTGGTTGCGTGCAGCAGTTCAACTCACTCGTGCTGGGGCCGCGGCAGACGTGCCCTTGGGCTCGCATGTGGGCGTGGTCAACATCGCCTCCATCTCAGGCTTGCGGGCCAGCACCTTACGGGTGGCCTATGGCACCAGCAAAGGCGCACTCATTCACCTGACCAAGCAAATGGCGGTGGAGCTGGGCGCGGCGGGCATCCGCTGCAATGCGGTGGCCCCCGGCCCGGTAGACACCGAAATGGCCAAGCTGGTGCACACCGTGGCCATTCGCAGCGATTACCACGACGTGATTCCCTTGAACCGCTACGGCACGGTAGCCGAGATTGCGCAGGCAGTGGGCTTTTTGTGCTCGGCCGAGGCCAGCTACATCAACGGCCAGGTGCTGGCGGCGGACGGTGGGTTTGACGCCATGGGCGTGGGCCTGCCCACCTTGCGCAAGAACAGCTGGATGTAAGCCTCAGCGTACGGCCTGCCACAGCAGCACCAGCGCCACCCCGCTCAACAGGGCGGCCAGCGCGGCGCGCGAGGCCTGCGCACTGACGTGCCGGTTGGCCCAGCGGCCCAGTGCCATCCCCAACACCATGGCCCCGGCAAAGGCCGCGGTCAGCGGCATGGGCCAAACCGCGCCCTGGCTGCCCGCGCTGAGCAGGCCGCCGCTGGACACCAGCGCCTGCACCATCAGCGAGGTGCCCGCCACATTGGCCCAGCCCAAATGCGTCAGCCGCCGCAACAGCGGCACCATCAGGAAGCCGCCGCCCACGCCCAGCAGGCCGGTGGCAAAGCCCACCGTGGCGCCCAGCGCGGCCAGGGTGGCAAAGGTGGGGGGCGTCCAGAGGAAGCGCCCGGTCTCCGGCGACAAGGTGCCCACGCTGGGCCACCAGGCCTCGCTGGCGTCGTCTGGCGCGCTGGCACCGCCCAAGGCGGCCGCGCGGCGGGCCGCCAGCCACTGCACCCAGCCACGCCACGCGCTGTAGGCCACCACGGCGGCAAACAGTAGCAGCAGCGCACGGTTGGGCAGGCGCTGCGCCACCCAAAGCCCCGCCCAGGTCATGGGGGCACCCCAGGCCGCCATCCAGAACGCCGCGCGCCAGCGGACCACGCCGCGCCGCAGGCCTTCCACCGTGCCCACGGTGGCCGCCAGCGCCACCGCCACCAGGGCCACGGGCGTGGCCTGTTGCATGCTCAGGCCCATGCCCGCCACCAAGGCGGGCACCGCCAAAATGCCGCCGCCCGCGCCGGTGAGGCCCATCACCACGCCGATCAGTGCGCCAAGGGTGACCATCAGGCCCATGGGGTGGCTTGTCTCATGTTGGGTTGTTGTTCTGCTCGCGCCTCGTGGGCCTGTCTTCGGCTATTGTCGGATCCTTGTCTTTCCTGGCCTCCCTTCCCATCCTGACCGACTGGCAGTTCTATGCCCTGGCCATTCCAGTGGTGCTGCTGCTGGGCCTGAGCAAAAGCGGCTTTGGCGCGGGCTTTGGCTCACTGGCGGTGCCGGCCCTGGCGCTGATGATTCCGGTGCCGCAGGCGGCGGCCATCTTGATGCCGGTGCTGCTGGTGCAAGACATGGTGGGCGTGCGCCGCCTGTGGCCGCATGTCGAGTGGGCCTTGTTCAAGCGCCTCATGGTTGCGGGCCTGGTGGGCATTGCCTGCGGCTTTGCCTTGTTCAAGCTGCTGCCGCTGAAGGCTGTGGAGGCCTTGGTGGGCCTGTTTGCCCTGGCCTTCGCCATGCAGCGCATGTTCTTCCCGCCACATGCCGACGCCGCGCCGCCGCCCGCCGGGCGGGGCCGGGTGCTGAGCGCGGTGTCAGGCTTCACCAGCTTTGTGGCCCATGCGGGCGGCCCCCCCATCAATGCCTACCTCGTACCCCTGAAGCTGATGCCCGTGGTGTTCACCGCCACGCTGAGCGTGTTCTTTGCGGTCATCAACCTCAGCAAGTGGGCGCCTTACGCCGCGCTTGGGCTGATTGATTGGCGCAACATGGCCACGGGCCTGGCGCTGCTGCCCTTTGCACCCATTGGCGTGCTGCTGGGTGTGCGGGTCGCACACCGCATTGACCCGGTGTTGTTCTACAAGGTCATCAACTGGGGCATGGTGTTGACGGGCTTGAAGCTGCTGTGGGATGCAAAAGGCTTGATTGGTCTGTAGCGTCAACCGTCAAGTACGCAGGGCACAACGGGCTGCGGCCAAATCCCACAAAGCGCTGCCGACTGATTTGAAGATGGTGGGGCCTTTCTGCGCCGTCGAGGGCTGGGCGCTCACCAAGTCCGTCAAGTCGGCGACGGTGTAGAAGTCAACACGGGCCTGCACCAAATCGCCCGCCTCGGTGCGGCAGGCGTCCAACCGATCCACCACCAGGCGCGATCGGCGCACCAGCGCGGGTGGCAGCTCGGCCATGTGGGCGTTGTAGGCCCCCACCGCGCACACCATCGCATTGGGCCGCACGGCCTGGCTTTGCGCGTCGGTGAACAACGGCGTGGCGCTGCTGGTGGCGGTGACGATCAGGTCGGCCCAGGCCAGGTCGGCCTCGGCCACGTTCAGCACCCGCTGGCCCTGGGTGTTGGCGCTGCGCGTGATCTGGCGCAGCTCAAGCGCGGGCCAGGCATCGCGCAGCACGCTGATGTGGGCCTGCGCCTGCACGCCCCCGCCCAGCACCAGCACCCTGGGCGCTGCGCTGGGCGCAAAGCCGCACAGGCGGGTGGCCACTAGGCTCAGGGCGGCCGTGCGGCGGGCGGTGACGGCTTCGCCGTCGAGTTCGGCCACACGTTCGCCACTGGCCGCACTGAGCGCACTTACATGGGCCTGCACCGCAGGCAGGCCCCGGGCCGGGTTGTGCGGGTGCACGGTCACCAGCTTCACCACCGCCAGGTCGGCGTCGGCGGCCGACATGGCCAGTAGCACCGCACCGTCTGGCAGGGTGGTGGCCGTGCGCACCGGGCAATGGGCCTGGCCCGCCTTCACCGCGCGCAGCACCGCCAGCAGGGCGGCGCACAGCGGCTCGGTGGGCAGGGCGGCCAGGGTGGCTGCGTGGTCAAGTTGCTGAATGGTGCGCATGGCCGCAAGCCCCTCAAATCACGTTGCGTTCCACAAAGGGCGTGCCGCTCAGCACGCGCCCAAACCCCAGGGGCGACAGGTCAATGCTCTGGTAGCGCCCGTTGCCCTGGGTGCTGGCGCTGGCCAGCCACTCGGCCACCGCGCGGCCTACGCCTGGCGCATGCTGAATGCCGTGCCCCGAAAAGCCGTTGGCAAACAGCAGGTTCTGCAAGGCCGGGTGCGGCCCCACGATGCCGTTGTGGTCCATGGGGTGCACCTCGTAGTAGCCCGCCCAGGCACTTTCCACCCGCAAGGCTTCAAAGGCTGGCACCCGGTGGGCCATGGCGGGCCACACCGTCTGCTCAAACTGGGCCAGGTCGGGCTCGAGCGGCAGGTCGTCCGGGTCGGGCTCGCCGTCCTTGGGCGAAGTGCCGCCAATGAAATGCGTCTGGTGGCTCAGCGTGCCGCCCTCTGGGCGAAACCACACGCCAGACGGGTCTACCACCAGCGGGCAGTGGTGCACGGGGGTGGGGCAGCTCATCACGAACACGGTGCGCCTGCGGGCAAACACCGGCAGATCAATGCCCGCCATGGCCGCCACGCTGCGGGCCCAGGGGCCTGCGGCGTTGACAAACCAGTCGGCCTCCAGCCGCTCCCCGCTGGCGGTGCGCGCCGCCTTGATGGTGCGGCTGCTGTGCTCCAGCGCCACCACCTCGGCTTTGAGCCACTGCACGCCCGCCGCCAAGGCCATGCGGCGCAGCGCCTGGGTGAGGGCGTAGCCGTCAAACCAGCCCTCGCCCGACGTGGCCGTGCTCTCGCCCAAGGTGGCCAGCGTGATGTCCTGCGTGTTCACCCAGCCCAGGCGCTCCTTCAGCTGCGCCGGGCTGAGCAGGTGCACCGCCGCGCCATGCTGGGTTTGCACAGCGTGGTTGGCGCGCAGCACCGCCTCGCCCGCCGGGGTGGCCACGAACAGGTAGCCGCCCTCCACCAACGACAGGCTTTGCTGCCGCTGCAGATCGCGCAGGAACTGCAGCCCGAACATGGACAGGGCAATGTTCACTGGCGTGCTGAACTGCATGCGGATGGAGCTGGCCGACAGCGCTGACGAGGCCCGCGCGTAGGTGGGGTCGCGCTCCACCACGGTGACCGTGGCCTCAGGCAGCAGGCGCCGGGTGAACAGGGCAGTGGACAGGCCAACGGCGCCCCCACCGACGACCAGTACGTGGGGTGCCGATCTCACGGCTCTTTCTTCGCCTCGGGCGTGTCGTGCGAGGCGTCGTCCCAGGCCTCGCGCCCGCGGGCCAGTGCCTTGCGTGTTGCTTCACGCTCGCTGGCAAACATTTCTTCCAGCTGCTGGCGCGTCTCTTTGGCCACGGCAATCAGCCGTTCGCGGTCTTTGTTGTGGGGGTACACCTTCTGGATCAGCTCCAGGTTGTGGCGGCGGAACTTCATGGCCAGCTGCCGGGCCTCGTGGGCGCCATAGCCCACCAGCTCCAGCGTCTGGCGGGCCGACACCAGCGCCGACTCGAAGGTCTCGCGGGCGAACTGGCCCACCCCGCGGTCGAGCAGCGCATACACATGCGTCATGTCGCGGGCACGGGCCACGAGGCGCAGGTTGGGAAAGTGCTCTTTGCACAGGTCAATGATGGCCAGGCTGGCCTCGACGTTGTCTACCGCCACCACCACCACGCTGGCCTGCGCCGCCCCGGCGCTGCGCAACAGGTCCAGCCGGGTGGCGTCGCCATAGAACACCTTGAAGCCAAACTGGCGCGAGGTGTCCACCAGCTCCGGGTCGTGGTCGAGCACGGTGGGGCGCAGGCCATTGGCCAGCAGCAGGCGGCCAATGATCTGCCCATAGCGCCCGAAGCCGCAAATGATGATCGGCGCGTCCTTCACCTCGTCGGCGCTGATCTCGTCGTCCGCCCGGCTGGGGGCTTGCAGCCCTTCGCAGCGGCGCTGCCGCCAGTCCACCGCGATCAGCAGCGCCGGGGTAAGCAGCATGGACAAGGCCACCGCCCCCACCCACAGCGACGCCGTTTGCGCCGCCACCACGCCGGCCGCCCCGGCGGCGGCAAACAGCACAAACGCAAACTCGCTGCCCTGGGCAATGAGCACCGCAAACAGGTTGCGCTGTGGCGTGGCAATCCCAATCAAGCGCGCCATCGGCCGCATGATGGCGAACTTGATGGCCACAAAGCCCAGCGTGAGGCCCAGTGCCACCAGGGGCTGCGCCCACAGCACGGCAAAGTCAATGCTCATGCCCACCGCAATGAAAAACAGGCCCAGCAGCAGGCCCTTGAAGGGCTCGATATCGGTCTCCAGCTCTTTGCGGTACTCGCTTTCGGCCAGCAGCACCCCGGCCAAAAAGGCCCCCAGGCCCATCGACAGCTCCACCAGGTGCATCAGCGAGGCCACACCCACCACCAGCAGCAGCGCGGTGGCGGTGAAGATCTCGCGCACGTCGCTTCGCGCAATCAGGCGGAACAGCGGGCGTACCAGGTAGCGCCCGCCAAAGACGATGAGCACCACCACGCCCAGGGCCTTGGCCGCCGTGAACCAGCCGCCTGCGCCATGAGCAGCGCCATGGCCCGCGCCCGCCACCTCGGCCCCCACCACCGCCGCGCCCACGCCCAGGGCCGGCACGATGGCCAGCATGGGAATGGACTGGATGTCTTGCGCCAGCGACAAGGCCACCGTGGTCTGCCCGGTGTCGGTGCTGGCCTGGTTGCGCTCGGCCAGGCTTTGCAGGGCAATGGCGGTGGACGACAGCGAAAAGCCAAACCCAAATACCAGAGCGGCCTGCCATGGCAGGCCCAGGGCCAGGGCCGCACCCCCCCAGGGCTGCCGTGCAGGCGGCCATCTGCACCGAGCCCCACACAAAAATGGGTTGGCGCAGGCGCCACACCTTGGCGGGCTCCAGCTCCAGCCCCACCATGAAGAGCATCAGCACCACCCCAAACTCGGCAAAGGCCAGGGTTTGGGCGGCGTCGTCAATGAGCTTCAGGCCCCAGGGGCCAATGGCAATGCCGGCAATCAAATAGCCCAGCACCGAGCCAAAGCCCAGCCGCTTGGACAGGGGCACCGCCACCACGGCAGCGCCCAGGTAGATGAGGGTGGCGGTGAGCCAGGAGCCGCTTTCCATCAACGGGGCTCCTGCGTGCTGGGCGCCACGGCCGCCTCGGGGTGGGCCAGTGCCAGCGCCGGCCGGTCTTCGTCGCCCAGGGACGGCACCACCGGGTAGACCGCTTCAATTTCGGGCCAGTTGGGGTAGCTTTGCAGCCGCTGGGTAAACACCTCGGCGTGGGTGTTGAGCTCTGCGGCGCTCACCTGGCGGGCCCCGTGCAGCAGCAGGGGCGGCAAGAAGCGCATGCCGCACAGAAAGGCGCTTTGCTCGTAGGGCGGCAAGAACGCGTCGAAGAAATAGCGGTTGTAGCCATTGGGGTGGTAGGCGCTTTCGGCCCCGCCGGTGGAGGCCACCAGCCACAGGTCTTTGCCGCGCAGGGCCCGGCCTTCGTGGCCAAAGGCCCATTGGTAGGCCCACACCTCGTCCATCCACAGCTTGAGCAGGGGCGGCATGCTGTACCAGTGCACCGGGTGCAACAGCACCACCAGCTGCGCCCCGGCCAGGGCCGCCTGCTCGGCCGGCACGTCCACGTGGTAGTCGGCATACATGGCGTACAGGTCGCGCACCTGCACCCCGGGCAGGGCGGCAGCCGCCTGGGCCAGGGTGCGGGTGATGCGCGAGCGGCGCATCTGCGGGTGCGCCAGGATGACCACGGTGCTGGCCTGGCTGGCGGCCCCTGGGGCGGCCCCGCTGGGGCTGGGCGCTGCGGTTAGCATTGCCGCAGACTGACTAGGGGAGCCTTCCATGCCAATCATTGTCGTGGCAAATCCGAAGGGCGGCGTGGGCAAAAGCACGCTGGCCAGCAACGTGGCTGGCTACTACGCAACCAAGGGCCATGCGGTCATGCTGGGCGACGCCGACAAGCAGCAAAGCAGCAAGCTGTGGCTGGGCCTGCGGCCCGAGGTGGCCCGCCCCATCAGCACCTGGGAGCTGACGGCCGACCACATTGCCAAGCCACCCAAGGGCACCACCCATGTCGTGCTGGACACCCCCGCTGGCCTGCACGGCTGGCGCCTGAACGACGCGCTAAAAATGGCCACCAAGGTGCTGGTGCCCCTGCAGCCCAGCATCTTTGACATCTATGCCACCCGTGCCTTTCTGGACGAGCTGGCCGCCAGCAAGCAGGCGCACCACTTCCAGGTGGGTATCGTCGGCATGCGCGTGCATGAGCGCACCCGCGCGGCCGACCAGCTCAAGACCTTTTGCGACAGCCTGGGCCTGCCGGTGCTGGCCTACCTGCGCGACACGCAAAACTACATCCAACTGGCCGCGCGCGGGCTGACCGTGTTTGACGTGGCCCCCAGCCGGGTAGAGAAAGACCTGGAGCAATGGCAGCCCCTGGCCGCCTGGCTGGACAGCTGAACCCAAGCGAGGCACCGAATGAAGACGTACGAAACCGTGGCCGACTTTGAACCCCTGGTGGGGCAAGAGCTTGGCGTGAGCGACTGGGTGGTGGTGGACCAACAGCGCATCAACCAGTTTGCCGAGGCCACGGGCGACCACCAGTGGATTCATGTGGACCCTGAGCGCGCAGCCAAGGGGCCGTTTCGCAAGCCCATTGCCCATGGGTACCTTACCCTGAGCATGATTGCCAGCCTCGTGGACAGCGCCTTTGCCGTGCGGCAAACCCGCATGGGCATCAACTACGGGCTCAACAAGGTGCGCTTTCCGGCCCCGGTGTTTGTGGATTCACGCATCCGCGCTCGCTTCAAGCTGCTGAGCTACGAAAAGCTGGAGACCACGCCCGACCGCATTGGCGCCCAGGTGGTGATGGAAGTCACCATCGAGGTGGAAGGCTCCGACAAGCCCGCCTGCGTGGCCGAAAGCGTGTCGCGCCGGTATTCGTAAGCCGCGCTCAGCGCAAACCGCTTTAGGGGCAACCCAGCGCGTCGGCCAGCGCCAGCAGCCCGTTAGCAGACACGTCCACCGGCACAGAGGCCACTGTTTCCCCAATGCCCGGCCCGTGCTCGTTGGGCCGCGCAATAAAGGCGGTGCGCAGGCCCGCCGCCGCAGCGGCCGCCAGGTCAGACGAATGCGCCGCCACCATCATGGCCTCGTGCGGGGCGCAGTCAAACGCGTTGGCCGCCGTTTGGTAGACCACGGCCTTGGGCTTGTAGTCGCGCGCCAGCTCGGCGCCGGTGATGGCGTCCCAATGCCAGCCATGACGCCGCGCCAGGTCTGCCATCAGCGAAATGTTGCCGTTGGAGCAGGGGGCCAAAAGGTACTTGTGGCGCAGCCTTGCCAGGCCCGGCGACACATCGGCCCAGGCGTCTAGCTGGTGCCACGTCAGGTTGAGCTGCTGGCGTGTGGCCTCGTCCACACTGGCCAGCCCCTGGGCACTGAGCACGATGTCCAGGTTGCGCCGGTGCAGCACGTCTAGCTTGCAAAAGGGCAGGCGGCCGCAGCGCACTTCTTCCATCGCGCCCTGGTATTCAGCGCGCCAGGCCGTGGCAAAAGCCGGCCCATCCACCGAGTAGCCACGCGGGCCTAGCACCTCTTGCGCCGCGCGGCTGATGGAGCCATGCCAATCGGTCAGGGTGCCGAACACATCAAACAGGAGCAGTTTCAGTTGAAGCATGGCAACAGGTTAGCAAGTTGGGAGGGGTAGGGCGCCCGGCAGGCCCCACCGCACATCGCGGCTTGAGCCCGTATTGCGTTTGCACTACTATGCAGCCATGAAAGACGCCGTCATCCCCCAAGTGCGTGTTGAGGCTGAGCTGCGCGCCAGCCTGGACGCGGTTCTGCACCCCGGCGAAACGCTGACTGACTTTGTTGAGGTTGCCGTGCGCAACGCCGTGGAATACCGCCGCGTTCAAACCGACTTCGCTTCGCGTTGCGCTGCATCGCTGGCCGACTATGAACGCACGGGAATCTCCATCCCTGCGGCACAGGTCATTGCCAAGCTCGAATCAAAGTTGGCCAAGCGCCGCAAGCAACTGGGTGGATGAGCTACGCCGTCGAGTTCACCCAAGGCGCTGAAGACGACCTGCGGCGGCTTTACGAATTTCTGCTTGACCGCGCCGAAACGCTGGAAGAACTTGCTGTGGCCGAAGAGGCGCTCAAGGTCATTCGAGAAGCGGCGCTGAGCCACCTGTCGACCACGCCTTACAGCTACCGCAAGGTGGGTGCGCGGTCAACGCTGCGCGAACTCATCATTCCGTTTGGCACAGCGGGCTACATCCTGCGCTTTGACATCCGCTCGCCTGAGCTGGTGCTCGTGATCGGCGCACGCCACCAGCGAGAAGAAGACTTCCATTGAGCCTGCGAGGCAGCCGCAAGATGCTGCGGCGTGCGGAGCTACCCGTAGTGGCTACTGGCTAGGAGCAAACGCCGACCTACTCACAGAGTAGCCACGCGAGCCGAGCACCTTTTGCGCCGCGCGGCTGATGGAGCTATGCCAATCGGTCAGGGTGCCAAACACGTCGAACAGGAACGGTTTCACTTGAGGCATGGCAACAAATCAGTAAAGCTAAGTTCGGCGTACTTCGCGACAACCTCCATGGCATCGTTCCTGAATTGTTCAACTTATTGGCATGCGCACGGTGTGCGTTGTAGCTAGGTTAGGAGGGCTGTAACACGGCGACTCACGGCAGCATGACGCCGCCGCTTTCAACCACTGCCGCTCGCACCAGCTCGCGAACCCCGCGCATGAACTCAATAGCCGGCGCTGTGTTGACAGTTCCTGGAACCGGTGCTGCCAATTCATAGATACCGCGAATATCAACCGCGCGCCGGGCCGCTGAACCCTTGCCCTTATGCTCCAGCCCGCGACGCCACTCGCTGAGGTGTTCATCAATGAGTCGTTGCAGCGCAAGTTGATGCAGACGGTTGAACACGATCTGGCGGATCGGCGCGATTGCTAGCTGCGCTTCATCGGCGTTGGCTGGCGGTTGAGACCACTTGATCGGATTGTCGAGGAAGTTCGCAACCTCTTCGGTGATGCGACCGACCAGATCGGCGACGGGCCTCAACGAGTCGTACTCGACTCCAGTCTCGTTCGAAATCTTCCGATTGAGTGCCTTGATGCGAGTCCAGTGTTCTGCGGGCAGCGTTGCCCCGACGGTGAGGCCTAGACGCGCCGCCCACGCCTTCTGGAAGCGATCCGCAGCACGCTGTACAGCAAAGCCGAGCCCCGAAACGTCGTACTGCGGCTTGGCATTAGGTATTGGCTGCGGCTCGACCAACTTCTCAACGGATGCAATAAGCTTGTCGAGTTGCGCCGTCACACCTCGCGGGAGATTCGTGCTCGGGCCGTCGAGTGCGCCCAGCATGAAGCTCTGGTCGTCAATCGACCGCTCCATCGCCGCCACGATTGGGGCGTTCAACACCTCCTTCAGCTTAGAGAGGTAGTTGTAAACGGAGGCTAAGACATGCGCGCGTTTGTCGGTGAACGTCGGCAGATTAAGGCCCTTGACCTGATCGAAATGCGTGAAGGCAAGAAGGAGCTTGTTGTAGTTGCCGCTCGATGCAACAGCACGCAAAACCGATTGCGCCGCCGCCTGGATCGGCTGCTCCGCGTTGTCAACCAGCAAGATGGCATCGACCTCGGAAAAGCGCCGCGTGATGTGCGTTGTCACGCTCGTTGACGAGTCCGGGGTGTGGCCTAGACCTTGGCCGTCGAGTAGCACGACCTTAGCCTGATGGTTCGTGAAGGTTGGAAAGAGTGGCCCCATGACGCGGATGCCATCGACCAATGGCGTTAGGAGTCGGCCGAACGATGGCGCAAAGTTGCTGGAGAACCAGCGCATCTGCTTGAGGAAATCGGTCCGGTCATCGGTTCTATAAGTCCACATGAGGGGCCACTTTGAGCTGGAGCTCCGATAGGTCATCTCTCCGTCTTTTAGTGGTTCGAAGCGTTGCAGTGCCTCGTCGATCACGTCGTGCACGATTTCGTGGAACTGCTCGTCGCTGAACAGTTCGCCCTGGAATATTTCCAGCGCTGCTTCGCGGTCCTCGGCGCTCGCAGAGTGCGGATCAGGTATCAGCTCCTTGCTGATCGCATCGGCCTTCGACGTAGCAAGCTTCGTGATGCGTCCGACATATTCCACGAGCCGCGCCTGGAGTGCTTCGGCGTCCGCACCGGAAACAGCTTCGTCGCTTCCCGCTGCCGCAGTGGTTGCGTGGTTGTTCTCGCCGAAGTCCCATTCGTCAGCGGCAGGCTCGGTGGCCAGGTTCCTGCGCCACGAACCGAGGAGGTAGCTTAGGCGGAAGCGCTGATCCGGGTGATGCAGAAAGCGATCTACTACCTTGTCTTCGGGCAGCTTGTCCCAGACTGCGGCGCAGGCGTTGAGCACGCAGTCTTCGACGTTGGTTTGAATGACGGTCTCGGAGAAGAAGGTAACCACTGCCCGGAACTGGCCGGAGGCCGGAATCACCTCGATATCCGATACCGTGGTTTTGGCTGTTGACGTAGATGGGAAGCGATCCAACTCGGGGTCTGAGCCGATCAGGTGGCGCAACAGCGAAGTCTTGCCTGCACCCGTTGTACCGACGAACAGCGTCTTTGCGTAGCCCTCGGCTTTACCGGGAAGGGGGATGACGCTGTTGCGCGTTTCGAAGGAGTCTGCAATGCCGGCCTGGATGCCGTCATAGAACGCATCGACGATCCGCTGGTCGAAGACCTGTAGCGCTTCCTGGTACTTTGCCGCCGTCCACCAGGCTTCGTCCTGCAACAACTGGTTCATTTGAGCGACAAGGGCTTCGGCCTTGGTCTTGTCATCGGTGCCCAGGCCGCGTCGCATCTTCAGGCCTGGCTTGCCCTTTGAATCGAGCTTAAGCGGATGTCGGAAGCTGACGGCTAAGCCCGGTCGGCCAGGCGTGGTCGAGACAGAGGCGGTGTAGGCCATGAATTACACTCCTTGTTGTTCCAAGTTGTACCGGCGCGACTGTAGACTCGTTCATTTCGGACGTCAAGCAATTTTCGGAACAACTCGGAACAACAAATACGTTAAAGGCCACTCCTGAGTTGTCCAATCGACCCTCCGAATGTCGCTTTAGGGTCGGAAGCGGCTTTTTGGATGCTCGCGACGGCTGTGACCACTTCTGCTGAAAAACCGCACGTCTCGACTCGCTGGTCTGCACGGGTCACGGCGGTTGACCGCCCGTTGGTGAGACCTGCGGCAAATGGTGCCAAGGCTTCTGTGGCCAGCATCTTGCCTTGGGCTGACATTCAACGCAATCGCCAAGAGCCGAAAACCCCCACAGGGTTCAATAAATCCGGGCGCTACGGGCTTTCAGGATTTGAAGAAATGGTGTTCGAATGAATCGAGCAACCGCTTTCAGCGAATAGAAAATTGAAAATCAAGGCCCCATTTCGGCCTCCGGGGCCGCCCCCGGCTCAGACTTCCAGGTTGTCAATCAGCCGGGTGCTGCCCAGCTTGGCGGCGCCCAGCGCTACCAGGCTGCCTGCCTTCACTTCGCCCATTTCAGGCGGCTGCAGGTCGATGCGGCGGCGTACGGTGATGTAGTCGGGCGCCCAGCCGCGGGCGGCCAGGGCGGCCATGGCTTGGGCCTCCAGCTCGGGCAGCTTGGTTGGTGAGGCAAGCGCCTGCTCGCCCAGCGCTTTCAGCGCTTGAGACAAAGCAACCGCCTCGGCCCGCTCAGCCTCACTCAAGTACCCGTTGCGGGACGACAGGGCCAGTCCGTCCGCCGCGCGGCTGGTCTCGCTTTCAATCAGCTCAATGGGCAGCGCCATCTGGCCAATCATTTGGCGGATCACCATCAGTTGCTGGTAGTCCTTTTTGCCAAAGGCGGCCACGCGCGGTTGGCATTGGTTAAACAGCTTGTGCACCACGGTGCACACCCCCACAAAAAAACCGGGGCGAAAGTGCCCTTCCAACACGTCGGCCAGTTCGGCGGGCGGGTGCACCTTGAAGCCTTGTGGCTCGGGGTACATCTCGGCCTCGGTGGGGGCCCACACCACGTCGCAGCCCACCTGTTGCAGCAGCTCGCAGTCGCGCGCCAAGGTGCGGGGGTAGGCGTCAAAGTCTTCGTTGGGGCGAAACTGCAGCCGGTTCACAAAGATGCTGGTGACGACCGGGGCACTGGGTGTACCCGCAGCCACCAAGGCCTGCCGCGCTTGGCGCACCAGGCTCAGGTGCCCCTCGTGCAGGTTGCCCATGGTGGGCACCAGGGCGCACTGGCCCGGGGGCAGGGTGGCGCACAGCTCGGCCAGGGTGGTAATGACTTTCATGACGGGCGCATGTTGCCATGGCCCCCCACAGCCCCGCCCCGGGCAGGGGCATGGGCGCGCCGTGGCGGTTTAGCTGGGCTGGTAAGACAGGCGCACGTAAATGGGCGCAAAGGCCTCGGCCTGGGTGATGTCGATGAGCATTTCCTTGGCCAGTTCCAGCAGGGCAATGAAGGTCACCACCACCACTTGCGGCCCGCGCTTTACTTCAAACAGGTCTGCAAACTCCACAAACTTGCGGCCCTGCAGGCGCTTCAGCACCAGGCTCATGTGCTCGCGCACCGAGAGTTCTTCCCGCGTGATTTTGTGGTGCTGGTGCAGCTTGGCGCGTCGCAAGATGTCTTGCCAGGCCTCTTGCAGGTCCACCACGTTCACGTCGGGAAAGCGCGGCTTCAGCGCCTGTTCAATGTGCACTTGGGCGCGCAAGAAGTCGCGGCCCAGCACGGGCAGGGCGTCCAGCCGGGCGGCCGCCAGCTTCATCTGTTCATATTCCAGCAGGCGGCGCACCAGCTCGGCGCGCGGGTCTTCCACCTCTTCGCCGGTGTCGGTTTGGCGGGTGGGCAGCAGCATGCGGGACTTGATCTCGATCAGCATGGCCGCCATCAGCAGGTATTCAGCTGCCAGCTCCAGGTTGCGCACGCGGATCTCGTCCACGTACTCCAGGTATTGGCGGGTCAGCCCCGCCATGGGAATGTCGAGGATGTTGAAGTTCTGCTTGCGAATCAGGTAAAGCAGCAGGTCCAAAGGCCCTTCAAAGGCCTCCAAAAACACTTCCAGCGCGTCGGGCGGGATGTACAGGTCTTGCGGCAGGGCAAACAGGGGCTCGCCATACAGCTTGGCCACGGCCACGTGGTCCACCACGGTGGGCAGGCCGGGCAGGTCGGCCTGGGGCTCGGCGCCCGGTGCCACCGGGTTCATGCCAGGTGCTCGGTCTGGTAGACGTAGGCTTTCTGGCGCACCCGGGCCTGGCCGTATTCAGCCTGGGCGGTGCGGTCTTGCGGCTTGTCCCACAGCAGAGCGCGGCCTTGCTGCTGCTTGGCCTCCAGCTCGGGCTTCTTGGCCTTCAGGTCGTTGATGAAGGCGGTGGCTTCAGACACGTAGGGGCGGGCAAACAGGGGCATGGCACTATCCTTTGCGGGTTGGAATTCT
>CAZRRW010000006.1:0-8244 GCA_964602505.1 uncultured Burkholderiaceae bacterium | reverse complement strand
GGTCAAGGCGCCCAGGGCGCTGGCGTGAATGAAAAAGGTTGTGTTGATGGGTGTGTTCACCGCGTTTCTGGGCCTGCTGGGTTGCGACCAGGCGGCGTTTGACAAGCTGGAGGAGGGTGTGTCCACCGAGGCCGACGTCAAGCGCGAGCTGGGCGAGCCGCTCACCGTGTTTGACGACGGCGGCGGCGTGCGCACCCTGGAATATCCGCGCCAGCCCGAAGGCCACCGCAACTACATGGTCACCATTGGGCCCGACGGCAAGATGACGGCGCTGCGCCAGGTGCTGGCTCCAGAGCACTTTGCCAAGGTGCAGCCCGGCCTGGGCAAGGAAGAGGTGCGCCGCATCCTGGGCCGCCCAGCCAGGGTGGTGCCTTACGAGCTGAAGAAGGAAACCGATTGGGAATGGAAGTTTCTGGACGGCAACCAGAACAAGTTCTTCGTGGTCACCTTCAACTCACGCGGCCAGGTGGTGAAAACGGCACAACTGGCCGAGCCTTCGCTCAACGCGCCTGCTGGCAATTAGGCGGGTTTCAAGTCCTTCGCCTGCTGGCGAGAGGCGCGTTCCTAGCGCTTCAGCGCCGCTTCCAGCGCCTTGTAGGCATGGGCCTTGGCAGGCCACGCCAAAGAGCCGCCCTTCAGCTCTGCCGCCGCGGCCAGAAAGCCGCCCATGGCAGCGCGGTACAGGCCAGAGCCCACGCTGATGCGCTGCACGCCCGCGTCGAGCAGGGCGTTCACGTCGGTCAGCTCACCCGCCCCGCCCAGCACATTCACCGGCTTGCCCCCAGCGGCGGCCAGCACCTCGCGCACCTCGGCCAGGGTTTTCACGGCCGGGGCATACAGCACGTCGGCCCCGCGTCGGCAAAGGCGGCCAGGCGGCGCAGCACCTCGGGCAGGCCGCAAGCCCCCACAAACAGGCCGTCGGCCCGGGCGGTGAACACAAACGGGCGGCCCAGCCGGGCCTCGGCGGCGCGCACCGCCTGTGCCGCCACGCGCACGCGGGCCACGGCGGCGTCAAAGGCATACAGCGGGGTGTCGGTGCGCCCTTGCGCGTTGGATGTGTCTTCCAACGACCCACCGGCAAGGCCCGCTTCCATCGCCATCACCAGGGTTCGCGCGGCGGCCTCAGGCTCGTCGGCAAAGCCGTTCAGCAGGTCGGCATTGGTGGGCTGGCCTGGCCGTCGCCCATGCCTAGCGCCCAGCAGTGCCCCGCACTGGTGCTGGCCAGGGCCTCAAAGCCCATTTGCGCCAGCAGCCAGGCGCTGCCTGCGTCCCAGGGGTTGGGCATCACAAAGCCGCGATCGCGCTGGTGCAAGGCCACAAACTGCTGGGCTTTGTCGGCAGGGGTAGGCGTCGTCATCAACGCAGCACCCATTCCCCGTTGAGGCGAATTTGTTCATACATGGCATCGGGGGCTAAATCCAGATTACCCGGCCAAGCCACTGCACCGTTGTCAATGTGAGCTTGCGCGAATACACCGGGGCTTTTGAGCGCTTCAAACACGCCCGTCAAATGGCTGGGCTCAAACCGCACTTGGCCTGCGGTACCGTCAGCAAACGTCACTTGCAGGGCCAGCGGAGCGATTGGTTTAACTTCGACTACGTCCCAATTCACGGTGTTACTCATTGCCAGGCCTCACTTCAGGGGCTCAATCGGTTTGGGCTGTTGCTTGTCCATGCACAAGCGCCAGTCTTCGAGTAGCTCTTGTTGATGCAGTTCTGCCCAGTCAAGCACCAGTTCTTGCGCCCTGCGTGGCAGTTGGCCGCTTGCAAGGGTTAGCGACGCGATGTCGACTGTGGCCTTGAATTCAGCGTACTGCACATGAAAGTGCGGTGGCGCGTGGTCGTTGAAGAACATGCGAATGACGATGCCATAGAACGTGCTGATGGTTGGCATGTGGTGACACCCAATGTGTGTTGCGCAAGCTTCAGGCCCCTAATTTTGACGGCTTGTTTTGGCACGGGCCAAGCACCCTCGCCGATACGCCTTGCGCCAGGCTGGGTGGTTTCACGCAGAACCTTCCAACAATTCAGCAGCAAAGCCAGAGCGGTGCACCAGGCCCAGCGGCTGCTCGCCCAGGTTCTCCAGGCGCAAGGTCACGCCGTGGCGCGCCCAGGCACGCCGCAGGTGGCGCACCGCCTCCAGGCCGGTGGTGTCCAGCGTGCTCATGGCGGCGCAGTCCAGCACCACCAGGCGCACGCCCTCGGGCGGCAGGGGCAGGTCTTCAATCTTGTCTACCGCGCCAAAAAACAGGGCGCCGTGCACGGTGTAGCGCAGGGTGTGGCCCGGGGCCTCCACCGGCTGCGGTTCCACCTTGAACACCGAGTTCATGCGCGTCACGAAGAACAGGAAGGCCAGGCTCAGGCCCAGCTCCACCGCCACCGTCAGGTCAAACACCACGGTGGCCGCAAAGGTGCCCAGCAGGATGACCCGGTAATTCATGCTGAACTGGCGCAGGCGCGCAAATTCGCGCCATTCCCCCATGTTCCAGGCCACAAACAGCAGCACGGCGGCCAGTGCGGCCAAGGGCACGTCAGCCGCCAGGGGGGCGGCCACCAGCAGCACCAGCAACACGGTAAGCGCATGCACCACACCCGCCAAGGGGGTGCTGGCACCCGAGCGGATGTTGGTGACGGTGCGCGCAATGGTGCCGGTGGCGGGCAGGCCGCCAAAGAAGGGCGTCACCACATTGGCCACGCCCTGCGCCATCAGCTCCTGGTTGGGGTCGTGCTTGCGGTAGCTGGGCTGGTCGGCAATCAGGTTATCGGCCACACGGGCGCACAGCAGGCTTTCAATGGCGCCCAGCATGGCAATGGTGAGCGTGGGCGCGGCCAGCGTTTTCACGGTTTCCCAGCTGAAGGCGGGCAGGGCAAAGGCGGGCAGGGTTTGGGGCAGGGCACCAAAGCGCTGGCCAATGGTTTCCACCGGCAACTCAAACAGGCGTACCGCCAGCGTGGCCAGCGCCAGCGCGATGATGGTGCCCGGCAGCGAGGCCAGCATCCGCCAGTAGGCCTGGGTCTGCCAGCGCCGCACTTTTTGTTCTGCGCTTTCGCTCAGGCCCGGGCTCAGGCCCGAGCGGGCGGCCGACTCGGCCCGCGGCGGCTTGGCCACAAACAGGCGCGGCCACAGCACGATGACGACCAGGCACCCCAGGCCCAGTGCGGGGGCCCAAAGGTTGATGGTGTGCGCAGCCTGCACCAGCAGCGCCATCTGCGCAAAAAAGTCCGCTGGCAGCTTGCCGGTTTGCAGGCCGAAAAAGTCGCGCACCTGGCTCAGGGCTATCAGCACCGCAATGCCGTTGGTAAAGCCAATCACCACGGCCACGGGCACAAAGCGCACCAGGCCGCCCAGGCGGAACAGGCCCATGGCAAACAGCAGCCCGCCCGCCAGCACCGTGCTGATGAGCAGGTTGGCCAGGCCGTAGCGTTCGATGATGGCGTACACCACCACGATGAAGGCGCCGGCTGGCCCGCCAATTTGCACATTGCTGCCGCCCAGGGCGCTGATGAGGAAGCCCGCAATGACCGCCGTGATGAGCCCAGCCTCCGGCTTGACGCCGCTGGCAATGGCAAAGGCCATGGCCAGGGGCAGGGCCACCACGCCCACCGTCAGGCCGGCGGACACGTCCTTGAGGGCGCTCTCGGCGGTGTAGCCCTTCAGGGCATCCAGCGCGCGAGGGCGGAAGGGGTGCAGGGTCAGGCGGGCGATGGGTAGCTCCTTGAAGGCCAGAACTGCGCCTATTTCACCTTCATGCCGGGCTTGGCGCCAGGGTACGGGTCTAGCAAGAACACGCCGGGCTCGGCCGCTTCATCTGCGGCGCTGGCCGCCAGCACCATGCCCTCGCTCAAGCCAAACTTCATCTTGCGCGGCGCCAGGTTGGCCACCATCACCGTCAGCTTGCCCACCAGGGCCTCGGGCGCGTAGTGCGCGGCAATGCCACTGAAGACGTTGCGCGTTTTGGGCTGGCCTGCGGCGTCGCCCTCGGTGTGGGTTTCGCCCACGTCCAGCGTGAGTTGCAGCAGCTTGGTGGAGCCCTCCACCCGGCTGGCCGCCACGATGCGGGCGATGCGCAGATCCACCTTGGCAAAGTCGTCAATGCCAATCACGCCACCCGCCCCGCCCGATTCATGCGGCTTCTGGGCCGTTTTGGGGCTGGAAGCCGCATGTTTGCTGGCGTCTGGCTTTGGGGCGGCGGGCGCAGGAGCTTCGGGCGCGTCGAACAGTTGCATCACCTGGGGCAGTTCGGCCCGCTGCATGAGGTGGCTGTAGGGCTTGATCTGCACCACGTCAGCGGCGCGGCCGTGCCAACTGGCCAACGAGATGCCCAGAAACTCCGCCGCCGCCTGCGTGGTGCGGGGCAGGATGGGCGCGAGGTAGCGGCTGAGTTGCGCAAAGGCGTTCAGCAGCACCGAGCACACCTGCTGGAGTTCAGCGTCGCGCGTCGGGTCTTTGGCAATGTCCCAGGGTTTGTGCTGGTCGGTGTAAGCGTTCACCTGGTCGGCCAGGGCCATCACCAGGCGCACCGCCTTGGCGGTGTCGCGCGCCTCGTAGGCGGCGGCAATCTCGTTGCCCGCCGCGTGCAGGGCAGCCAGCAAGGCTGAGCCCGCCTCGGGCAGGTTGGTGGCCAAGGTGCCGCCAAACCGCTTGCTGATGAAACCCGCCGCGCGGCTGGCGATGTTGATGTACTTGCCCACCAGGTCCGCGTTTACCCGCGAGACAAAGTCGTCGGCCACGAAGTCAATATCTTCATTACGGCCTGAGAGCTTGGCCGCAAAGTAGTAGCGCAGCCATTCCGGGTTGAGGCCAAGCGACAGGTATTTCAGCGGGTCAATGCCGGTGCCGCGGCTCTTGCTCATCTTCTCGCCGTTCACCGTGAGGTGGCCGTGTACGAACACGTCGGTGGGCGGCTTGCGGCCGCTGAACTGCAGCATGGCCGGCCAGAACAGGGTGTGGAAGGTGATGATGTCCTTGCCGATGAAGTGCACCTGGCGCCAGTGTTCAGCGTCAGCCTTTGGGTCCACGATGGCGGCGTAGTCGAGCCCCTTGGCTTTGCAATAGGCCATCAGCGAGGCCAGGTAGCCCACCGGCGCATCCAGCCAGACATAGAAGTACTTCTTGGGCGAGCCCTCGGGCAGGTCGGGGATCTCGATGCCAAAGTAGGGCGCGTCGCGGCTGATGTCCCAGTCGCCCATCCTGGGCTTGCCAGTGGCTTCGTCTGGCAGCAGCCATTCGCGCACCTTGTTGGCCACTTCGGGCTGCACCGCGCCGCTGGCCGTCCAGGCGTCCAGGTAGGCCACGCACTTCGGGTCGCTCAGGCGAAAGAAGTAGTGGTCGCTCTGCTTCATCACCGGCTTGGCGCCAGACAGGGCGGAGTACGGGTCAATCAGGTCGGTGGGCGAATACACCGCGCCGCAGACCTCGCAGTTGTCGCCAAACTGGTCTTTTGCGCCGCAGTTGGGGCAGGTGCCCTTGATGAAGCGGTCGGCCAGGAACATGCCGGCCTCGGGGTCGAAGAACTGCTCGATTGGCCGCACATCCACCAGGCCCGCGGCCTTCAGGTCGCGGTAGATGGCCTTGGCCTCGTCATGGTTCTCGGGCGCGTCGGTGGAGTGCCAGTGGTCAAACGCGATGTGAAAGCCCTGCAGATACTGGGCGCGGCCCGCCGCGATTTCGGCCACAAAGGCCTCGGGCGTGATGCCGCGCTTTTGCGCCGCAATCATGATGGGCGCGCCGTGCGCGTCGTCGGCGCACACAAAGTGCACTTCGTGGCCCTGCATGCGCTGAAAGCGCACCCAGATATCGGCCTGGATGTACTCGAGCATGTGCCCGATATGAAACGGGCCGTTGGCGTAAGGCAGCGCCGTGGTGGCAAAGATGGTCTTCTTCTGGGGCGCGCTCATGAATCGGGGCTCAGGGGGACAATTTGCGCAATTTTCCCCGATGCCCTTCTTGCACGTTTGACATGACTTCCATTTCCGAAGCCCAGGCCCACGCCGCGTTGGCCAGCCTGGCGGTTGAGCCCGGTGCGCCCAGCCTGGGTGAGCTGAAAGCCATCACCTCGGTCTCTCTGGCCAACCACCAGGTCAACGCACAGATCACCCTGGGCTACCCCGCCAAAAGCCAGCACGCAGCCCTGGTGGCTGCGGCGGTAGCGGCGCTGAAGGCGGCAGGCGCGAGCGACGCGCAGGTGGCCGTGAGCACCCGCATCATCAGCCACGAGGCCCAGCGCGGCGTGAAACTGTTTGACCAAGTGCGCAACATCATTGCGGTGGCCTCGGGCAAGGGCGGTGTGGGCAAAAGCACCACGGCCGTGAACCTGGCCCTGGCCCTGGCGCAGGAAGGCGCCAAGGTGGGCGTGCTGGACGCCGACATTTACGGCCCCAGCGTGCCCACCATGCTGGGGCTGGAGGAGCAAAGGCCCGCCAGCGACGGCCAGACCATGCGGCCGCTGCAAAACTTTGGCTTGCAGGTCAACTCCATCGGCTTTCTGGTGGAGCCCGACCAGGCCATGATCTGGCGCGGCCCCATGGCCACCCAGGCGCTGGACCAGTTGCTCAAGCTCACCAACTGGCAAGACCTGGACTACCTGATCGTCGACATGCCGCCCGGCACGGGCGACATTGCGCTCACGCTCAGCCAGCGGGTGCCGCTGACCGGCGCGGTGATCGTGACCACGCCGCAGGACATTGCCCTGATTGACGCCAAGAAGGGCCTGAAGATGTTTGAGAAGGTGGGCGTGCCCATCCTGGGCATCGTGGAGAACATGGCGGTGCATGTGTGCACCATGTGCGGCCATGCCGAACACATCTTTGGCGAAGGCGGTGGCCGCGCCATGTGCGAGCAGTTTGGGGTGGAGTACCTGGGCGCCCTGCCGCTGGCCCTGCACATCCGGCAAGAGGCTGATGCGGGCCGCCCCACGGTGGTGGCCGCGCCGCAAAGCGCGGCGGCCGAGACCTACCGCGCCATTGCCCGGCGCGTAGGCGCGAAGGTGGCTTTGAAGGCGAAAGACTTTTCGTCGAAGTTTCCGACGATCACGATCTCGAAAGACACCTGAGGCCAGCAGCGCCGACCTCAGGCGCGTGACACCAACGGAAATGCATCAGGCTGGCGCAAGGACTCGACAGCGAGGTCAATGTCGAGCGCTGGCCAGAACAGATGGTTAGGCGTTGGTCGCTCAACGGCACATATTTGGTTGACTGTGGCGTCGCGAAACCACGGGAAGCTCGCGTAAGGCACAGGCAATTCCTCATCGCCCAGCAAAACCCAAAAGCCGTGCTGAGAGATGTGAGTGACTTCAACGTCCAAAGTGGCGGTGCCAAGCATCTTCAATCTCCTTGAGATGAGCCTCGACGGCAACTTGCGCTTGCTTCAGCTGGCTGTTCGATAGTCCCACGTTCACTGCCAAGTGTACGGACGGCGTCAGCCAAAACTTCGCCTCGCCGTCTGGATGGGCGACATGAACGTGAATCCGTGATTCTTCCCTCGAGAAGAAAAACAGTCGAAATGGGCCGTCTCGGACGATGGTGGGGGACATGTCGCTTGCCAGAGAACGGTGCTGCGTCAGCGGCTAGTGTGAGGGGTACAGCGGTTGCTGGCTGCCACGCTCAGGCGTCGTACCCCGGCATGGCCTTGTCCACCAGCCGTTGCATGGCGCCAAACACGTCCTCACCCGCGCCGAACTTCAGATCAAACTGAAAGCTGTCGTGCGTGGTTTTGCGGGCCACCGCCTCGGGCACGGCAATGGCGGGCCCCAGGGCGGCCTGGGCTACCTGGATGTCGCAGGCGCGTTGCAGGGTCCACAGGCGCACAAAGGTCAGGGCCAGGGTGGGGCCCCAGGCCAGCAGGCCGTGGTTTCGCAGGATGAGCAGGGGTTTGGCCTGCGTGGCGTTGCCGTCGGCTGCCACGCCCAGGTTGGCCAGCAGGCGGGGTGCCTCGTCGGCATGGATGGTGATGCCTTCAAAGTCGTGGTATGCCACCAGCCCATGCAACTGCGCTGAATAAAAGTTGTTTTGTGCCAGCCCACCCTGGGTGCAGGCCACGGCCAGCCCATTGGTGGTGTGGGTGTGCATGACGCAATGCGCCTCGGGCACGGCCTGGTGAATGGCCGAATGCACGGTGAAGCCAGCCGGGTTGACCGGGTGAGGGTTGTCGGCATCCAGCTTGTGGCCTGACAAGTCCACCTTCACCAGGTTGCTGGCCGTGACCTCGCTGTAGTACAGCCCAAAGGGGTTGATGAGAAAGTGCTTG
>CAZRRW010000005.1:22575-26848 GCA_964602505.1 uncultured Burkholderiaceae bacterium | reverse complement strand
GCTTGTCGCCCAGGCCCTGGCTGAAGGCCTTGAGGCTGGCGTCGATCTTGCCGGTTTGCCGGTCAATCCAGGCCTGGCATCTTTGCTTGTCGGTCCGGCCGGGCCAGGTGGCCTCCAGGCGGGCCAGCAGGGCGGCGTCCATCAGGCCGTCTGCAAGCGCCTCCCAGGTCTTGATCTCGGCGCGCTCGCGGCCGCTGGCGGGAATGAGCTTGCCCACCGGCGACAGGGTGTCCAGGTACTCCACGATCACCCGCGAATCAAACACCGCCTCGCCACCTTCCATTACCAGGCAGGGCACCTTGCCGAGCGGGTTGGACTCGCCGATGGTGGTGTCCTTGGCCCACACGTCTTCAAGCACCAGCTTGTATTCCAGCTTTTTCTCCGCCATCACGATGCGCACTTTGCGGGCGTAGGGGCTGGTCAGGGCGGCGATCAGTTTCATGCGTGTGCGAGGTTGTTTCAATCCAAGTTTAGCCAAGGCCTGCGGAGTGGGCTTCCTAGAATTTCGGCATGGAAACGCCCGCCACCGGACCCGCTGCCCCGCCTGCCAGCCCCCTGACCGCCCTGTCCCCGCTGGACGGCCGCTATGCCCCCAAGCTGGCCGCACTGCGCCCGCTGCTGAGCGAGTTTGGCCTCATGCACCGCCGGGTGCAGGTGGAGGTGGCCTGGTTCATCGCCCTGTCCGACGCCGGCTTTGCCGAGTTCAGCCCCCTGGCCGAGCGCTCGCGCCGCCATCTGGCCCACCTGGTGGAGCAGTTCAGCGCGGAGGATGCGCAGGCCATCAAGGACATTGAGCGCACCACCAACCACGACGTGAAGGCGGTGGAGTACTGGCTCAAGTCGCGTTTTGCCGGGCGCGAGGATTTGCAGGCGCACCAGGAGTTTGTGCACTTTGCCTGCACCAGCGAAGACATCAACAACACCAGCCACGCGCTGATGCTCAAGGCCGCGCGTGCCCAGGTGCTGCTGCCAGCACTCAACGGCCTGCTGGACACGCTCACCCGCATGGCGGCGGACCTGGCCGATGTCCCCATGCTCAGCCGCACCCATGGGCAGACCGCCAGCCCCACGACGGTGGGCAAGGAGGTGGCCAACGTGGCCGCCAGGCTGCGCGCGGCCATCGAGCGCATCGCCGCCGTGCGCCTGCTGGCCAAGATGAACGGCGCGGTGGGCAACTACAACGCGCACTTGTCGGCCTACCCCGACTTCGACTGGGAGGCCTTTGCCCGCAAGGTGGTGGTGGACGACCTGGGCCTCGACTTCAACGCCCACACCATCCAGATCGAGCCGCACGACTACATGGCCGAGCTGTTTGACGCGGTGGCCCGCGCCAACACCATCCTCATCGACTGGTCGCGTGACGTCTGGGGCTATATCTCGCTGGGCTACTTCAAGCAGCGCCTCAAAGAGGGCGAGGTGGGCTCGTCCACCATGCCGCACAAGGTCAACCCGATCGACTTCGAGAACGCCGAGGGCAACCTGGGCCTGGCCAATGCCCTGCTGCGCCACCTGAGCGAGAAACTGCCCGTCAGCCGCTGGCAGCGTGACCTGACCGATTCCACCGTGCTGCGCAACATGGGTGTGGCCCTGGGCTACGCCGTGCTGGCCTACGACTCGCTGGGGCGGGGCATGGGCAAGTTGGAGATCAACCGCGAGGCGCTGGCGGCCGACCTGGACAAGGCCTGGGAGGTGCTGGCCGAGCCGATCCAGACCGTGATGCGCCGGCACGGCCTGCCTGAGCCTTACGAACAGCTGAAGGCCTTCACCCGCGGGCGGCCCATGACGGCCGAGCTGATGCGCGGATTTGTGAATGGCCTGGCCCTGCCCCAGGCCGACAAGGACCGCCTGCTGGCGATGACACCCGCCAGCTACGTGGGCCTCGCCGCGCAGCTGGCGCGGCGCCCATAGCCTTGCGCAGCTGGCGCGGCGCCCATAGCCCTGCGCAGTCAGGCGTTGACCTGGATGCGCCGAGCCATCCGCATGGCGGCCAAGGTGGCCGCCACGGCCACGCAGGCCACCAGCCAGTAGCGGGTGTAGTGCCCGTCGGGGCCGAGCACGATGATGAGCCCGCCAATGGACGCGGCCAGGCCCGACGAGAAGCTTTGCACGCTGGACATCAGGCTCATGAAGGTGCCGCGCAGCTTCGGGTCGGCGGCGCCTGTCACCAGGGCCATGCCCGGCACCATGCGCCCCGGCACAAACACGAAGAAGCCCACAAAGAACAGCGTGATCGCCCACAGGGGCAGGGGGGGCAGCAGGGTCATGCACAGCAGGAAGGGCATGGCCAGCCACGACAGATGGTTGTAGGCGGTGGCCTTGCCATGGCGGTCGGCATAGGCGCCAATCAGACGGCTGGTGAACAGGGTGGCCAGCCCGCCAAAGAAGTACACCACCGGAATCAGCCCTTGCTGGATGACACCGTTGGCCACGTTGACGATGGTGATGAACGGGATGACGGTGAACCCGGCAAACATCATCAGGCTCACGAAGGCAAAGGCGCGCCAGTGGTTGCGGTCGTTCAGCGTGTGGCCAATGGCCTGCCAGGGCGAGCCCTCGCGGGCCGCACCCAGGTGGGCACGCATGGGCGGCAGGCTGTAGCGCGCCAGCACGGCCAGGGCCAGGGCGGCCACGCCAATGACCCAGAAGGGCGCGTGCCAGTTGAACTGATGGGCCAGCAGCAGCGAGCCCGGTACGCCCGCCACGGTCGACAAGGAAAAGGCCGCCATCACCAGCCCCATGGCCCGGCCGCGCCGCTCGAAGGGGATGCTGTCGGCAATGATGGTCTGCACCATGGCCCCCAGCACGCCGCCGAAGGCGCCCGCGGCCACGCGCGCTGCCATCAGCAGGCTGAAGCTCGGTGCCAGGGCGCAGGCCAGCGTGGCCAGGGCAAAGCCCACATACAGGCCCACCAGCAGGCGGCGTCGGCCAAAGCGGTCCATGTAGGTGGAGGCCAGCAGCCCGCTGACACCGGCTGACAGGGTGTAGGCCGACACCAGCAGCCCAAACTGTGCCGCGCTGATGCCGAAGGCGTTTGCCAGCTGGGGCCCCAGCGGCATCATGACCATGAAGTCGAGGATGTGCGTGAACTGGATGCCCGCCAGGATGAGCAGCAGACGGCGTTCTTGTGCGGCATTCATCGGGTCGAGTATCGTTGGCTGGCCCCCATGAAGCACCGCCCGCGATGAGCATGGCCACCCCGGCGAACCGTTCTGCCGCATCCCTGGCGCGGTCCAGCACCGCCCTGGTGTTGATGGGGGGCGGGGCACGCACGGCCTATCAGGTGGGAGTGCTCAAGGGCCTCATGGGCGTGCTGCGGCTGCAGCCTGGCCCTGAAGCGGCGTGGTCGCGAGGGCTGTTTCCCATCTTGGTCGGCACCTCGGCCGGTGCCATCAACGCCAGCTTTCTGGCCGGGCAGGCTGCCAACTGGCCAATCGGCGTTGAGCGGCTGGAGTCGTTCTGGCGCACCCTGCGCTCGCAGGCTGTCTACGAGACCGGGGCCTTGCGCGTGGCCTTGGGCGGTGCCCGCTGGCTGAGCCTGCTGTCGCTGGGCTGGCTGCTGCACCGGCGCCCGCGAAGCCTGCTCGACAACACGCCGCTGATGGACACCTTGCATCGCACCGTCAGCCTGCCTGCCATTGAGCAGGCGCTGGCCTCAGGCGACCTGCAGGCCCTGGCCGTCACCGCGTCCAGCTACAGCAGCGGCTTGCACTGGACCTTCTGCCAGGTCCGCGAGGACTCGGGGTTCCAGCCCTGGCAGCGTCCGGGCCGCCGCTCGGTGGTGCAGCCCATCACCATCGAGCACCTGGCCGCGTCGGCCGCCATTCCCTTTGTGTTCCCGGCCATTCCCCTGCTGGCCGACGGCGCCAAGCAGTTCTTTGGCGACGGCTCGATGCGTCAGACCTCGCCCCTGTCGCCGGCCGTGCATCTGGGGGCCGAGCGGGTGCTGGTGATTGGCGTGGGCCGCCCGCCCGCCGCGGCGCTCCAAGGGGCCAGCGTCGCCGCAGGCGGGGTGACCCCTGGCGCGGCAGCCGACTACCCGGGCCTGGCCCAGGTGGCGGGCCATGCCATGGCCAGCATCTTCCATGACACGCTGGACGCCGATGTGGAGCAGGCGCGCCGTCTCAGTGACGGCCTGCAGCGCCTGCCCCCCGAGGCGCGTGCGGCGCTTGGCCTTCGCCCCCTGCCGGTGCTGCATGTGCAGCCCAGCGAGTCGATCGACGCCCTGGCCACGCGGCACCTGGCGGCCATGCCCACCCCTTTGCGTCGGCTGCTT